>JAGXNU010000229.1 GCA_019894815.1 Promethearchaeota archaeon | reverse complement strand
ACTGGATGCCATCCACAAGATTGTCATTATATTTCAGGAAATGATTTTGCCACAAAGCGAGAAAAAAGAATTAGAAGTTGGATGAAGAAAAATAATATTTCTGATGAGAGATTTGTCATTGAATGGATCTCTGCAGCAGAAGGAAAAAAATTTGCCGATATAGTCTCACAAGCAAGTAAAATAGCTTTAAAGTAGATATTTATTTCGTGTCTTTTTTTAAATAATTAGAAATTTTTGGTAATAAAGAGATAAATTCTAAAGGATCTCCAAATAGTGGTACATTTCTTTGTTTTAATTCCATTAAAAACTCATGGATAGTTTTTGGACGAGTCATGTGTTGGGTGATAACGATTAATGGTTTATGATGTTTATGTCCCAAACTAAGATAATTTAGGACAGTATTAAGAAATGCAGAAGGATCCTGGATTCGCGGTGGTAAAGTAAGATAAAAACCAGGTAAATCTATTATTAAGCCATCAATCTCTTTAGCTGATAGTACAATGTCAATTACTTCTTGAACACTAGTAGCAACAAAAAATTGAGCTGCAAAATCAAGTGGATTATTTGAACTTGTTCCCGATATGAAAAATCTTTTAGAGATTTCTTTTTGTGTTTCCGAAGAAAATGGAGGGATTTTCATTCCATACTTTTCTATAATATCAACTAATACTATTCCATATCCTCCTGAAATACTTAATACTGCCAAATTATTTGCTTTAAAAATGCCATAACAATCGATTAACCTTGCTGTATGGAGCAATTGTTCCAAAGAATCAACATCAATTATATTATATTGTCTAAAAAAGTTCTTCCATATCTTATAATCTCCAGATATCGAAGCTGTATGAGTATTTGCAGCTCTAACACCTGGCTCACTTTTTCCCCCCTTAAGGACCACTATTGGTTTCTTATTTTCCTTTAAAATTGCTCTCAAAACTCCAATCCTTCCCAGTTTTATCCCTTCTATATAACAAAGGATGATTTCTGTTTCAGGGTCTTTAATTAAAAAATCTAATAAATCAACAAAGTCCAAATCAGCACCATTTCCAAAAGAAAATACTTTTGAAAATTTAATTCCTAATTCGAGGGATGAATATATTGCAATATTACATATACCACCTGATTGAGCAATAAACCCAATATTTCCAGAAATAGTCGGAAAATTTGGTCTCCAAGCCAAACCAATCTTCGGATAAAATAAACCTAAGCCATTTGGACCTAAAATTCTTACTTTATTTTGAGCTCTCCTTAAAAGTTCTTCCTCTAAAGTTTTACCTTCTTCAGTTCCAGCATCCGAAAATTCTGCAGTAAATATACTCACTAGTTTTACTCCTTTCTCGACGCAATCATCAATGACACTTAATACCTTATTTCTAGGTACGGTAATAAATGCAAAATCAACGTCACCAGGAACATTCTTTATTGATGGAAATATGTTTTCTTTGGGGAAATTCGAGATCTCTTTAACTGTGGGATTAATCGCATATACTGGACCTTTGAATGTGTCATAATGATTTCTTAAAAAGAAGAAGTCTCTTTTTGCGGAAGCACCTATAACCGCCATGGATTTAATATCATTTACGAATGATAAATCTTTTACATTTAGGTAATTATTATTTTGAGGCGTCAATTAAATAAAGAAAAGGATGGATAAATTTAATATTTTAAGAAAAAAGATTTTGAAATCATATTTGATACAATCTTTGAAGGAACTTATCAAAATGAGAATCAAAACTAACAATGTACTCGATTTGATGGTGTTTGCATAAGATAACTGAAGTTATATCTGTAAAACTCATTGTTTTTTTATCTTTTAAATCAATACCATTTACTTTCTTAAATAATTCCCAAGTTTCAAGTTCCAAATTTAAATTAAAAGGTATTATATTTGCAATCTTCTCACTTCCCCATAGTAATTTTCCCAAATGATCGAAAACTGTAAGATCATTTTTAGATCTAACTGCTGCTAAGGTGGAAGCTTCATTTATAATAAAATAAGACGTATATAAAATTCCATAATTTCCTTTAGCTAATTCAACTAATAATTTTTCACTTTGAGCTGCAAATTTATCTTTTGGATGGCATAATCCAAGATAAAAACCAGTATCTAGAAATACTCCCATATTCAACACCAATTATGAGTTATAAACATCCTCATCATCCTGTGAATCAAATTGTAAGTCTGAATTATATGGGATACCCTTCAAGTCGTTTCTGTCTTTAATGATTTTATGAGCTTTTTCGGGATTTAATATTGGAATGTGCATAGCTATTTCAATAATTTTTTCAAAATTTTGATTAGCTAAAATGAGACAATAATCAAGTGTTTCTTGTTGTGTGGGTTTTCGACCTAATCTCAATGTCAATTTTGCTTGAAGTTGCTCTAAACCTTTTTTATTTTTAATCTTTACTATTGACATAATAGTTTACCATAGTATATTTGTATACTAATATATTTAAGGTTTTACCATTATTAATTTTGATAGAAAATAGTAGATTAAAATTCTGCAATTTTAATTGTTCATAAGGACTAAACTTTTATTTATGAGATTTCTCAATGTAATAAATACAAGCAGTTTATTTGTACAATGTCTATAATAGAAAAAAAAAGAGAAAAGCGTTCAAAAAGAATACTCAAGCTGTTTAATGCATTTATAGGACAAGAATTAAAAAATCATCCCGTTCCACCATTTACAAAATGGCTTAATGGTAAAATAATTAGTGCTGAATATGGTCGGGTTGAAATAGAGATTGAGGTTCGTCCTGAAATGTCCAATCCTACCGGTCTATTACATGGGGGAATGCAAAGTGCTTTTATGGATGATACATTAGGAATGACCACGGCTACACTTGGCTATGAAGGCTTTCCAATCAGCATTGATTTTCATATTGATTTTTTAGGAAAGGTAAAGGTTGGAGAAACCGTGCGAGTTATTGCCAAAGTTGTCCGTGAGGGAAGGAATATTATTCACATGAATATTGAAATATTAGATATGAAGGGAAATCTCGTTTCTTCTGGTAATTCTAATCTGTTAAAAACAAGTTTTGTACCCGATTATGTAAAGCTCGCAGATAAAATTGAAAAGGATGCTGAAAGTCCAAAATAAAATTTAAGAATATATCAATTCCAATGAATTGGTTTAGAAAATTATGTGTGAGGGAGAGAAAAAGTGAAGGATTGGAAGAATCATCTGAATTACGATCCTATAAAACCTCTAATTAATGTAAAAAATGATGCTATTAACTATATGACCAAAAGAGATCTATTAGAAGAAGAAGTAGAGCATCCAAAAAC
>JAGXNU010000228.1 GCA_019894815.1 Promethearchaeota archaeon | reverse complement strand
GATTCAAGTTGAAAATTCTGAAAATAATTATAATATTCAAGCTGATGAATTTTTAGATGATATCTTCGAGAATATCTTAACAAATTCAATAAAGTATAACGAAAATGATAATATTGAAATAACTATAAAGGTTACAAGAGAATTAAAAGAAGGTATAAGCCAAGTTAAGATGCAATTCATCGATAATGGAATTGGCATACCAAACGAGAGGAAACAGCAAATTTTTCAGAGGGAATATAGCGAAAAAACAAGTGATCATGGTCTAGGAATTGGATTGTCGTTAGTTAAAAAGATTGTTGACGGATATAATGGAGATATTTGGATTGAAGATGTAGCCAAGGGAGACCATGCTAAGGGAACAAACTTTGTTATTCTAATTCCAGAAGAAGTTTAAAGTAGTATCTGTTTTCAGTGTTAATGACGAGTCTACGGTCAAGAGATTAGGATATGGGATGAATTCTCAGAGAAAACAATATCAGAATGGATCAAGAGATTTAATGAGAAAGAAAAACTCAACAAGGAGCGTTATCCAACCTTCTATGAAAAATTTTATCTACATTTGATGAGATTCTATCAACGATATCAAAATAAACAAAAGTATTACTATTTCTACATTGAAGCAAAATTCCTTTTTACGAACGATCTTATAGTATATACGACTGCTCCAACTGTAAAATTATTTAATAACTAAAGTTTATTACCAACTGTATTATTAAATATTAGAGAGGTCGCAATTATGAGTAGTAATGATAAATTTATGAATTGGGATAATCTTGGTACTGCATTAGTAACGGGTGGTAAAATTTTTGGTAAAAATTTTCTTCAAGAAGCCCTTTGCTTATAATCTGAATCCAAGACTTTATAATGATAAAATAAATCTAGTTTTTTCATTAAATTTACATTGAAAAGGAAATTCATGGGTTCAAGTTTCACTCCTATTGCAGGTTCTGCTTCAGGTTCTGAGCAAACTCTTCCGCCCGTTTGAGGTCTTCAGCATTAGGTCTACCCTTATTCATTCCCCCAAAATATTTCATGAAACTATTTGTGTTAAAACCTTTACAACTAAATTCATCAACAATCATGTAACCTTTCGACTGCAGTTTTTCCCTAAGCAGTGAGTGATCTTTGGCGACTTTTGCTTTTCCTTGCATTGCACTGGTTGAAAAAATGAAAGCTTTCCTGTTGGTGACTTGTGGAAGTTTATCGGCAAGGTCAAGCAGAAGTTCATGGTGTTTTTCACTATATATCCCTGAACCAAAGCCTATTAGATTATAATCTTGAAGCTCTTCAGGGTTTATTTGCTGTGGCGTTTTTATTTGTGCATCAAGAACTTTTGCGAAGACCTTAGCGATTTTCTCAGTATTCTTGTGATGATATGAAAACAAAACCAAATGAGATTTCATTAGTAACGAAACATTCTCTTATATTTAAGATTATCAGACTTAAAAATACACATGCCAAAATTTCTGATAGATTTCTAATAACTCATGATTACCCCCATAGATAAATAGATAAATCGATTAACTCCGAAAAAGTCACTGAATTTTAATATTAAAACGATAACAACTAGGAAGAACATGAGAAAATTGGTTAGATTAATTGAATTTTTCAAAGGATAATGTTAAACAAATATTTTACTCTAGGAAAATCCTTTTCCATCAACTCTTCTATCATATATTTTCACTAATTATATCTTAGCATACCATTTTTCTATCAAACCATCTCTCTTAATTTTCCTCAGAAGGACTAAGGAAATTCCTAAAAGAATAAAATCTTCTACATACCAAAGAACTTCAAATAAAAACATGTTTCTATAAAACAGTTCTACTCGCACTCGTAAGAATTTAGGAACCAAAAAAAGAGCCCAAGGGAAAAATAACTCATTAATTCCATGTGCAGGTAAATCTATTAAAACATGTGTTAGTCCACCAATCAAGGCAGAATAAAATGCAACAAAAAAAAAGTTTATGAGTAAAAACTTCCCAGAAATCAAAAAAACTGATCTTCGGAACGAATTTTCAATCAGAAAATGGAAAAGTAATTATTTAGAAAAAACTCACTTTTGAAAATTCTCAATCAATAAAAAAACTGGGATATGGAATCAAAATCATGAGGATTTCTAAATCAGCGCTCAATACCAGATACTGGTCAATATCATATGTTATATAACCGAAATTATCAGCAGTATATCTATATTTTAAGTGTATTTCAATAAATCTTGCATCATTTAATATAACTGTACTGTTATCACCAGAAACATGAGGTAATCTCCCAAAATTCAAGTACCATACAGAAGAACCCATGTACCAAGCAAAATTTGGTGAAAACAAGGAAGTACCGTTTTGATCCTTAACACTAAATATGGTATTCATGTTATATGTTAATCTTATCTGAGAATAGCTCTTGGCTGTGAAATGATATACAAAATAATGGCTAAAAACAAAGCGATAAGAAATACTCTCAATCCTTTCTTTTAAGAAAGTTAGAACATTTCTGTCAATATAACATTCGAATCCATCGCTATAACCATAATCACTATAATCCAGATTATTCACGTGTGCATTATAATCAAAATCTTCAACACTATTGATGAGTTGATCACTATTTGATCCTTGTATGTCGTAATCCATGATATAAAAGACAAATGGATTTAATATCATTGAACTACTCATTATAGGGCTTGCTATTATTCCCACTACAAGAAGAACAATTAAAAAGTACTTGTTTTTTATTACATTTTTAACGGATTCTTTTTTGATATTATTTCCCTCTTTGTTATATGAATTTTGTTAAATTTCATTATTAGTTTTTGAGATTTTAATTCTACCAACAATAAAATAACCAAATTGAACAACAATCTGTTTTCCCAACCTATTAAAATCATTAATTAGAGCTGACATTTTGGCTTAGAACTAAAAGTTGTTATTTTGAATGGATTAGTCAATTGTTTATTTATTTACATTTGTATAATTTAAATCTTATTAACTCACCTCATAAAAAACATAATATTGTGAAAGAAAAATCAAGGATTTTAAATTTCTCTATTCCAAGGAATTATAAAAAAAAGTCTACCCCACTAATTGAAAAAGCGTAATTTTTAAATTTTTGAGTATATTTTGATTGTTATATATAATGATGTTCAAATCATAATAAAATTTAAATTAAGGAATTTAACTAAAATGGTGAATAGATAAATGTGTGCACAACTTGGGGGTCAACCGATTTTCATACTGAAGGAAGGCACCGAGAGAACTCGTGGAAAAGATGCGATGCGAAATAACATTGCTGCTGCGAAAG
>JAGXNU010000227.1 GCA_019894815.1 Promethearchaeota archaeon | reverse complement strand
GTTGGTTATCGTTAAAATATGCAGGTACCGTTATAATGGCTTCAGTAACTTCTTCACCTAAGTATGCACTCGCATCTTCCTTGATCTTTCTTAGAATCATGGCAGAAATTTCCTGTGGTGTATAGTCTTTTCCGTCAATCGTGACTTTATAGGATGTCCCCATTTTCCTTTTAATCGCAGGAATAGTCCTATCAGGGTTAGATATAGCCTGCCTTCGTGCAGGTTCTCCAACCAACCTCTGACCATCTTTCGTGAAAGCAACTACAGAAGGAAAAGCTTTCCCTCCTATTGTATTACCTTCAGCACTAGGTATTATTGTTGGCTTACCACCAACCAATACAGCCGCAGCTGAATTTGATGTGCCTAAATCTATACCAATTATTTTTCCCATATTATTCACCTTTCTTTTTTAAATTAGTTTAATTTTTTTTTATTCTGATTTTAATTTTGATACTTTTACCCCTGCGGGTTTTAAAATTGCATTATTAATAAAATAACCTTTATCTATTTCTTCAATGATGGTATTTTCAGGAATATCGTCTCTTTCCTCGACTAAAAGTGCTTCTTGTTTGAAGGGATCAAACTTTTCTCCCACGCAATTCATGGGTCTTACCCCCTCTTCTTCCAGAATTTTAGTAAAATTTTGTAGAATCATTTCAAATCCGTTCTTCATTGAATCAGCATTTTTGAGGGTTTCTAATATTTTCAGCACTCGCGTTAAATCTTCAGCGTGTTTCACTAACTTTCTCATGATTCGTTCTTGTAGCCTCTGTCGGTAGTACTCATTATTTCGATCGATGGATTTCTTGTAATTTTCAAAATCTGCTCTCGTTCGCAACAAAGAATTTAATAATTTCTCGTTTTCCTCTTCTAATTGCTTTAATTTGCGCCCGTCATCCATTAGAAGTTCTATCTCTTGTTCAAGCCTGCTTTTCTCTGTCTCAATTCTATTGAATTTCTTTAACAAAGTCTCGTGCTTGGTTGCTATATGCTGAAGTCTCTCATATTCACTCTTCGAAATTGAAACTTTTCTATAAGGATCTTCTAATGACTTGCGAGTATTAAAGAAATCATCTTCAAATACCATATTTTTCGACTCTCTCATTATCATTAATTATAATTTATTATTTAAATAATGCCGACATAAATTATTACGTAAACATGTCAATATATTTATGTCAATCAATACTTTACATATATTAATTGACATATTTAAATGTATCGTTTTTGTATTATTAGTAATAAGGTAGTAAAAAATTGGCATTGAAATCTAAAATAAGATGAGTGTCTCTAATATAAATGTTTTAAAAAATTAATTTTTGGAAGAAAGAGTAAAAAAGATAAGTTGATTATTGCAAGTTAATTTCTGAGCAAAATCTGATACAATATTAATACATAATACGCTTGCTTAAACCTTTCAGAAAAAATTAAATTGAATGATATAATCATTATCTATTAATTGAATTTCAAATTCTAGAATAAAACATTAAATATTAAACGATTACTCATGTTAGAAAATTCTAAAGTGATTATTGATATTGATTCTTGTACAAGATGTAAGGCATGCGCAAATGAATGTCATTATTATTATTTTGATTCAGATAACATGCATTTTCATGAAGAAATGGAAGAATGCTGCATAGAATGTGGAAAATGTGTTGCAATTTGTCCCGTTAATGCCATTAGGTTGAAAAATCACCAAAATGAGACTCTCATTGATGTTCCAGCTATAGATGAATTACCTAGCTTTGAATCATTAAGTAAACTGTTTAAAATAAGAAGATCAAGGAGGCAATTCAAGGACAAACCAGTTCCTAAAGAAATCATTGAGAAAATACTTGATGTTGCAGGCAGATATTCTGCTACAGGAGACAATCAAGAAAATGTATATTTCACTGTTGTTCAAGATCGCGAAATCCTTAAAATATTATCTAATGAATGTACAGCTCAAGTTAGAAATCTTGTTGAGAAGTATGAAGATCCTCAGGGAAGAGAATCCCTTGGGTCGGTTTTTGATCCTTCAATGATGCAAAAAATTAAAGAAGTCATTCCATCTTTTAAAAGGAAGTTAAAGTTGATAGAAAGCGGTGAAGAAGTATGGAGATGGGATGCTGAGATAATCATCCTTCATTCACCTAAAGATTCAATATCTTTAATAGAAAATTGTGCTCTCGCAGCTAGTCAGATCATGCTTGCTGCTGAAACTTTGGGTTTGGGAACTTGTTCTCTAGGTTATATCAATACTTTTTTAAACCAATTTAGAAGTATTTCTAAAGGTGTAAAACTTCCCATAAAACATGCTGCTGGTTACACACTTGCAATTGGTTATCCAAAAGCGCATTATTATAGAATACCCGCTCGAAAACCTTTAAAGGCTAAATGGTTTTGAATAAAGTAAAAAATAATACAAAAAAAAATGATAAAAATTATGCTTTTTCAGCATTTTTATTTATTGCATCGACAACTTGTGACCATGTTTCTGGAGGTAAGCTATGTCCCATGCCATCTATGAGCAATAATTCCGCTTTAGGAATGTTTTTTGAAATATCAATCCCTCCTTCCATTGGTACCAGAGGATCATCCTTTCCGTGAATTACTAATGTAGGGACATTTAATGTTTTTAATTTTTCCCTTCGATCTCCATTTGCTAAGATCGCCATTAATTGTCGGGAAAATCCTTCAGGATAAAAGCTACGATCGTAAGCTTCAGCCGCTAATTTTGCCCTCAATTCTTCATCATAAGGGAAACCATTACCATAGAGTACTTTTCCTCTCTTTACTGATTCTTTAATATATCGTTCTCTTTTTGCAGGCATTGGTACTATTAAAACTTGCATCGCTTCTGGTGTTGCTTGCGGTAGTTCAGGATTTCCCGTTGATCCCATGATTGGAACAAGACTTAATACTCGTGATGGATATCGAATTGCAATGACTTGGGCAATCATTGAACCCATTGATGCACCACAAACATGAGCTTTTTTTATATTTAGATGATCTAATAGTCCCATTGCATCATCCGCCATGTCTTCTAAAGTATAGGGTGAAGTAACTTTTTCTCCATTTTGAAGTTTGTTAATTGCTTCCATTACCTTAGGTACTCCCAATTCTCCAAGTTTGCTGGACAATCCCACATCTCTGTTGTCAAACCTTATTACATAAAACCCTTTTTTAACAAAGAGTTCACAGAATTCTGGCAACCATCCGATCATTTGAGTACCAAGACCCATAATTAAGAGAAGAGGCTTTCCAGACGGATCTCCAAACGTATCATATTCAATTTCAATATTATTATCCTTAGCATATTTTATTTCTGCTTGGA
>JAGXNU010000226.1 GCA_019894815.1 Promethearchaeota archaeon | reverse complement strand
CGTGATAACAATTTAGAAGCATTAAAGATGGTTGAGAAAACCCTAAATGAAATGAGAAAGGGAGGTATTTATGATCATATTGGTTATGGTTTTCATAGATATTCAACGGACGAACAGTGGTTAGTACCTCACTTCGAAAAAATGTTGTATGATAATGCTCTTCTAGCTTTTGCTTACATCGAAGCCTTTCAAGCGACTGAAAAATCTCAATATAAAGAAACCGCAGAGGAAATATTTGCTTATGTCATGAGGGATATGATTTCTCCTGAAGGTGCTTTCTATTCTGCAGAAGATGCTGATAGTGAAGGAGAAGAAGGAAAATTTTACACATGGCAAACAAAAGATTTAGATGCAGTATTGAATCCTGAAGAAATGAAACTCTATACTTCAATTTACAACATTAACAAGGGTGGGAATTATTTAGAAGAATCCACGAGAAATTATACAGGAAAAAATATCCCCCATCTAACTGAAAACTTGAGCTCTTTAGCAGAAAAGAAAAATTTATCTTTGGAAGAATTAAAAGAAAAACTTGAGACTATTCGTATCAAAGTATTCCAATCACGAGAAAAGAGGATAAGACCACATTTAGATGATAAAATACTAACAGATTGGAACGGATTAATTATCGCGGCATTAGCGAAAGGAGGATATGTCTTTAATGAAAAAAAATATGTCGACGTAGCTGAGAAAGCCATGAAATTCATTCTTGAAAATTTAAAGGATGAAAAAGGAAACTTATTACATAGATTTCGAGAAAATTCTGCCGAGATTGGAGCTTATATAGATGACTATTCTTTTCTGATTTGGGCTTTACTAGAGTTACATGAGGCCACGTTCGATATATACTATCTTAAACAAGCCAGTAATCTAATAGATATTCAAATTAATCAATTTTGGGATGATCACATAGGTGGATTTTATTTTACAAGTAAAGATGGTGAAGATCTAATAACTCGTCAAAAAGAAATTTATGACGGGGCTATCCCTTCTGGAAATTCTGTCTCCATGCTCAATTTATTAAGGCTTTCTCAAATAACTGGTGATCAAGAATATGAAAAAAAAGCAGATGTGATTAGCCGTGTTTTTGCAGAGAGTGTTAGAAATAATCCTTCAGCACATGCATTTTTAATGATAGCAGTTGATTTTGCTGTTGGTCCCACATATTCTTTAGTAATATCAGGAGATACTAGAAAGGAAGATACTATAAAGTTACTTGAATCAATTAGAAAGGAATTTTTACCCAATAAAACTTTATTGCATCGAGCAACTGAACAAGACTTACCCCCTATAGATGAAATTGCTGATTATGTTGTATTTTTTGATAAATATTTAGATAAAGCTACGGCTTATGTTTGCATTAATAAAACATGCAAGCCACCCACTAATGACATTGAAAGAATGATTGAATATTTAAATCCTGGGAGGAATTAAGTTTACTACTTCTTAGTGTCTTTCAGTAATCACATCTATTAAATCTATAGGAAGATGAATAAGATTATTATATTTATCTTTTAAAACAACAATATTATCACTCGTTATATCTTGAAGAACGCCACTAAACTCTCGATCGATGTTTCTAATATAGATATAGACATTATTATTTCTCATTTTCTCAATTATTGATTTTGGAAGCATCATTTATACCTTCTTTTTTAATTCAATTAAGTTTTAATCAATATTCTTATTTATATTTGCTTGATGTACCATTTAAATTCTGAATTGTTAAAGCATGTTAGTAATACAAAAGAAGCGGAGAATATACAAGAAAAATATAGACAGATTATTGAAACTTCAAATTTAAATACTAAGGATTTGCCCATATGGGATTCAATTAACTACATTGCCGCAATCGATATTTCATATTTTAATAAAGAAAAAGTAGAATATGGGGTAGCTTGTGCGGTACTATGGGATCTCAAATTGAATAAGATTGCTCAATATGAAGTTTTGCATGATATAATAGATTTTCCTTACATCCCTGGTTTTTTAGGTTTTAGGGAAGTTCCATTGATGGTCAAAACAATGCAAAAGATTAAAATTAAACCTGATATAATTATCTGTGATGGTCATGGGATTATTCATCCAAGAAGGTTTGGGGAAGCAACCCATATTGGATATGCTCTAAACATTCCTTCTATTGGTATTGCTAAGAATCCTTTTATTGGAAAATCAGACTGGAAGTCTTTAAAAAGAGTCAAAGGAGAAAAAATACCAATATTAGATGATGGGGATCTTCTAGGATATGCAACATGTCTTGCTGATAATCTAAAACCTGTTTTTATTAGCATCGGGTATAGGATAGATATAGAATTAGCTCTCAAAATTGCGCTATATCTTAGTAAAGAACATAAGCAACCTGAGCCATTATATTTAGCAGATAGAATATCAAGAGATTATATAAAAAGCATGTAGAAATCTCTATATAAAAGACTTGAATAATTCATTATTTAATCTTACTTCGCACTAAAGCTTCCATTTCGTCTAAGGATTTAGCTGAATTCATCTCATCCGATGAAATTATTAGGGTTAGTTTCCCTCCTCGTTTAAATACGCAGAGGGAAATTTTGCATCAAGAATGCCATATTTTTCCTCAAACTCATCCTTATGTAGAAACTCTGAGTCAATTTCTATGGAATTTATGAATTTCTTCCAATCCTTCTTTACACCAAAAGTTCCAAAGGTTTGCATGCATAAATTACATTCATATGAACTGGGTTTTACCATTTTTTTCCAGAAATCTTTCACTAAGTTTATAGCACCTGAATCAGCGTTATAAACAAATACTAAAATCCTACTATTGGAACTCATAATCATTCAAAGAGTGTGAATTTTCTCAATAAACATGAATAAATTTTAATTTCTGGTTTAATCACCTTCACTAACGAAGATATAATCCCTCCATTGAAAAAGAAAAGAAATCAAATTTCTTAATTACGATCGTATATGCTTCTTCAATGAAATTTGATAAGAAATAACAATCATACCCATTGTCCTTGAGATCTTTGACAAGCTGGACATTTTCTTGAATTGGAATTAACATATCCGTCCAATCATCAAAAAACAAATTAATTATGCGCTTTTTTTCCGGAAATTGCTCCAAAAAAATATGTCGAGCAGATTCAATGGAAATACGACCTCGATCTAAATTTAGCCAGATTTTAGATCTAATAATATTTTGGATTAAAAATCGAATCAAATCTTGATCTTCTGTAAACTTTAATAAAAACTCATTAGGTTTAAATGACAGAAGTACATTTCCTAAATCAAAAATAATATTTCTTATCAAAAGGCTATTCAATTATGATAACTTTGGATTGAATTGAATTAGAA
>JAGXNU010000225.1 GCA_019894815.1 Promethearchaeota archaeon | reverse complement strand
CAGAAACTCGACATAAAATTGGAGAATTTTACACGTCACCAACCCTTGTTAAAAAAATGGTAGATGATTCATATGCATTAGGCATGAAAATTTTAGATCCATCTTGCGGATCTGGCACATTCCTAATAGAGATATTACTTAAAATACTCAGAGCTCCCCTTGATGAAGATAAAAAAAAAGAATTTATAAATTACATTTTTGGATTTGATGTTAATCCCTTAGCCGTTTTAACTGCAAAAACTAATATTTTGATGATACTAATTGACTTCCTGGAGATTGAAAGTATAAAGGATACAAATTTGAATGTTTTCTTGATGGATTCTTTATTCCCCGAACCATCAACTAAAGAACAAAATTATGATGTTAAGCAAATTTATCACTCATTTGATTTGATAATTGGTAATCCTCCTTGGTTAACATATAAAGATTTACATGAAAAATCCTATCAAGAAAAAATTAGAGAATTAGCAGAAGAAATCTTAATCAAACCTCCAAGTCAATATATTACTCATATAGAATTAGCCAGTATATTTTTCTATGCCATTCCACTGAAATATTTAAAAATTGATGGAAAAATATTTTTCGTCATTACCAAAAGCGTACTAAATGGGGATCATTGCCATAAATTTAGGTCATTCAGAATATTTGATCAAATAGAAATTTGGGATTTCCCTCAGAACTATTTCTTTAATGTAAATCATATCTGTTTGAAGGCCTCATACATTGGAAAAAACAATAAAATTCCAATTCAGGCAAAATTTCCAATACCTACAAAGATATATGATGAGAATATAGAATTTAAAAAGGAAGTAATGTATACTAGCCTAAAGTTAGAAGACGATGGTGCAAAAATTATCTTGCCTAAAGAAGATTTATTGAATTTGAAGGAATTTTCTGAAAGCAGTTACAAAAAATATTTCTACCAAGGAGCTACCTTAGTTCCTAGATCTTTACTCTTTTTCAAAGTTGATGATAAGTTGGAAAAGTCTTATCTAATATCACCAGATCTTGATGTGTCATCTCGTTCAAAAGCCCAATGGAAACATACTTTTAATCAAACGGAAATTGAAAAACCATTTCGGTATAAAACTTTTTTAAATATGGATTTAGTTCCCTTTTGTATAAAGGGTTTTAGGAATATATTTTTACCAATAGATAAAGAATTTCAATTTAACGAGGATTATCTTGAAAAACATCCGAAATCTCTTAAGTTTTACAACGAAATGAACGCTTATTATATAAAAAATAAAAAATCAACAAGTGATATTAATACACTCTTTTCAAATGTTAATTATTGGAACAAATTAACTAAACAAGTCAATATCAAACCAAATCTTGTCATATATAATGCAAGTGGCTCAAACTTGAAATCTGCGGTCATTATCAACAGGAAGAAGAAGCTTATTATTGGCTCAGAGAACTATTATTACTCTACAGATTCTCTTTATGAGGCATATTTCTTATCTGCGATTTTCAATGCGCCAATCTTATCTAAAACAATAAAACTTATAAAATCAAGTCGACACATACATAAGAGACCGTTTTCTTATCCAATACCGATATATGATGATGATGATCCACTCCATCGGGCTTTGGCAACAAAAGGTAAAAAATATCACACTGTCGTGAGAGATCTGGTCTTGAATAATCCAAAAATCAACGCGAATAAAGTTAGAACATTCATTCATCACAAATTAACAAAATTGGACGAGCTAGTAAATCAAATTATTTTCAAATAATTCATCAAAATCCCTCATGTATTATCATGTCATAATTTTAATTGAATGATTTTTTCATAAGTCGCATGAGTTTAAAATCATTTTAGTTAACTTTAACTGTTTTAAAAATATACTATTAATTGAGTAGCAGAGTAAAGAGAAACTTTAGTGATTAGCAAAATTGAATTTTAAAGATTTAGGCATAAGCGATCGATTCATCAACGCTTTAAATGATTTAAACATAACGACGCCGACTCCCGTCCAAAAAAGCGCAATACCCCTCCTTTTAAAAGGGCAACATGTAATGGCTCAAGCTCGGACTGGAAGCGGAAAAACCTTGGCATTCGTTCTTCCTATTTTAGAACGCATGGAACCGGCATTAAATGAAGCTTTAGTTTTAGTGCCAACCAGAGAACTTGCCGTACAAGTCCATCAAGTAATTTTGGATTTGAAATACCCCAAAATAAAATCCATGACCATATATGGGGGTGTATCAATTAACAACCAAATTACTAAATTGAAGCATGGAGTTAACTTTATCGTAGGAACACCTGGAAGAATTATTGATCTCTATAAAAGGAGAGTCTTGAATTTAAGCAAGATCAAATTCATATGTCTTGATGAAGCTGACCGCATGTGGGATTTTGGATTTGCTCCTGATGTAAAATATATAATCAACCAAATAAAATCAAAATATCAGTTCATGCTATTTTCAGCAACACTTCATTCAGAAATCAGAGATATGGTCAAGAATTATTCCGGGAATCAATTTGAATTCCTTAATTTAAGCAAAGATGATCTTACAGTTCACAATACAAAACAAGTTTACTATCTTATAGATAATTTCAAGGATAAATATAAGTCATTTACAAGGATATTGAAGAGAGAAAAGCCTGACCATGCTCTTGTATTTGCAAACACCAAGAAAACAGTAAACTGGTTGAGCAACAGATTGAAATCTCAAAAGAATGGGACATTTAAAGTCGCAGCAATATCTGGCGATTTTTCTCAATATCAAAGGGAAAGCATCCTTAATAAGTTTAAGAACCATGAGATTAATCTTCTAGTTGCAACTGACGTAGCTGCACGTGGCTTAGATATTGATAATATTTCTCATGTTATTAATTATGACGTTCCAAAATATCCAGAGAACTATGTCCACCGCATCGGGAGGACATCTCGCATGAATAAGAAAGGCGTAGCAATTACATTATGTTTGAAAGATGAATATGAATATTTATGTCATATTGAAGGAATAATTGACAAGGAAATAAAGCAGAAATTCTTATCGGAAGGAGATAGAGCTCAATACCATAACCCGTTTTACTAAATTTAAAACAACAATTTTTTATACTCTTTTTTTGCTCTTAACAAAATCTAAGAGTCCATTCATAGTTCTTTTTTCCATACTATATTAAAAACAATCTCTTTAGAATACTTAAACTCTAATAGGTGAATGACGTGTCTCATGAAGAATCAGTCGTGAAATTTAATGAAACTAATCAAATTAATAAGCCAGACAATCCACACATTTTAGATAAAAAAGTTCAAGATTTTTTAGAAGTTAGCGAATATTTGTCAAATGTACTATGTGCAAGCGATTTAATCTCTGATATACTAAAGATTCTCGATTCTGAAGAATAAAATTTCATTGATTGATCTG
>JAGXNU010000224.1 GCA_019894815.1 Promethearchaeota archaeon | reverse complement strand
ATTAGCACGGGTAAGCCTATAACAAATAAGACTAAAGCAAAAATCTGAAATAAAAGAAAGGCAGCAATTTTAAAGCCTATGATAGATAACATGAATAAAATTGCTGATGTCCCCGTCCAAATTATTAAAATTAAGAGTCCAAGTATAACTATTATTGAATAACCTATTTTTAAGTGAGTTAATAAATTAAAATGTAAAGCACTATCATGATGTCCCGAAAAAATGAGTATGTTTTTCACTTCCTTTTTACTCTCAATAACTCCAATAACATTCTGAGACGCTTTTTTTTTAAAAAGAGGATCGATAAATTCCCTGTAATTAAAAAATTCATTCCAAATTATTAAAAAAGCACCTAGATTTAATGTAAATGATATTCCCATAAAGATTTGCTCTAATAGGAGAGTCAGGTGTAGTATAGTATGAAAATAACTTATAAATGAAAGGAACATCATTACAACCATCACTTTTATATATCCAATAAAAGCTCTAGGGTGGCATGTAAAGGGTTCTATATGTGACGAATCACACATTTTTTCAAATTCAGTTTTAATTATTTCGGCACTTTTTGCTTCTTGAGAACTACATGGCATTCTTGGACCGCATTCTTCAATTATTCTTTCTATGAAATTGTACATGTAATCCGAATCAGATTTAGAGATATCAAAACTCATATTTCTTCAATTATAATTATACTTTTAAGATATTTATATAGTTTTACTTAATCTGATTATTATCTATTTATCAAAAAAAGTAAAATAAGGCCAATTCTTTTTTAACTAAAATCAAATAAATTTGAAATAATAATCAAAAAGTGAAATTATTATGCCTGATTGGGGAATGCAAAATCGTTTATCAAGAATTATTAGACCAAAATCTGGTCATTGTGTAATGTTAGCTGTAGATCATGGTTATTTTGGGAATGTACCAGGACAACTAAAATGTTTTGGAGATCTTAATCCTCTTTTTGAACATGCCGATGCATTGATGCTCACTCGAGGAATGTTAAGAAGTTGTGTTTCTCCCGATAGTGATATACCCATAGTTTTAAGAGTATCAGCAGGTGCAAGCATGCTTAAAGAACTCTCGAACGAAGAAATAAATGTAACGATCGAAGATTGTATAAGATTAAATGTTTCTGCAATTACTTGCTCAATTTTCGTAGGGGGTGAGTTTGAAAAACAGAGTTTATTGAATTTATCCAAGTTAGTGAATTGGGGCCAAGAATATGGAATTCCTGCCTTAGCAGTTACTGCCGTTGGTAGAGAAATGGCTCGAGACTATCGTTATCTAGGTATGGCTAGTCGAATGGCAGCAGAAATGGGTGCTACTTTTGTTAAGACATATTATTGTGAAGATTTTCAAAACGTTACCAGTATCTGCCCTGTTCCGATTGTCATAGCTGGTGGGCAAAAAACTCCGGAACGCGAGGCGTTGCAAATGGCTAGAAATGCTATAGACGCTGGGGCCGTTGGTGTAGATATGGGCCGGAATATCTTTCAATCAGATAAACCAATAGGAATGATTAAAGCTGTTAGAGCTATTGTTCATGAAGGTGTTGGTGTTGATGAGGCCTTTGAAATTTACGAAAATGGTCCAGTAGGATTATAATTTTTTTTATATTCATATATCTTTTTCTTTATTTAGTGTAAATAAAAAAGTTATTACAAATTATTAAGAAATATATTGGTTTTTTCTTTTTCTAAAATAGAATGAATAATTTAGATATATCAACTATTGATGGTCTAAGAATTTTAAAAGTTTATGATGAGGTTTTACTTGCTCATCAAATTAAACCCCCATATTATTTTTCATGCTCCGATGGACTCATCCTTTTACCAAGAAATGGGGGAAATCAAAAAACCGTAATCTTAGATTTAAATATTGAACCCCATCTAATTAATCAGATTAATGAGCTTTATGGTCCTATAAGTGATTATGTTTGTACACATGGTCACATGGATCATATGGCTCACGTTCATCAATGGGAAGCCATAGGTGCTGAAATACATGCACCAATTCCAGAACACACTTACTTACTAGATGTTCATAACTTCTATGAAGGTTTCCAATTTAATGAAGCGTTGGATTTTTCAATTATACAGAAGTTTGCCGAATTGAATGGATATAAGAATTGCAAGGAAATCCATCCTTTTAATCCGGGGATATCTTTTTTTTTTGATGAATTTGAGATTAAAACTATTCCTTTAAAAGGACACTCAAAAGCTCATATTGGATTTTTAATTCCCCAAGAAAAGATTTTTCATATTAGTTGTTTAGGTTTTGACCAAGTAAAACCAGGAGTTGATGGTTTTGGACCATGGTATGGATTTAATGAATGTTCAATTGATCAGTATTTGAAAGATATAGACTTCGCTCAGTCTTTGTTCCTTGAACAAGCTGAAGTTTTAACATCAAGTCATTCATATATTATTAAAAATCCAGATATAACTCCATTTCTCTACATGAGAAAAAAAATTGAGAAAAACCAGATTGTTGTTGATCAAGCAATATTATCATTAAAATTGACAAATAAATCTGAAGTATCTCTTAAAGATTTTCTTGATATGGATCTATTTTTCCCTAAAAAGAAAATGGACAAATTTAGGTATGAAATATATAATTTTTGGGAATCCGGAATAATTAGTAAACATATTGAAAGGAGTGAATACCTTAAATAACTAATAAGGTCTAAGGTTCAAATTCAATAATCACTTTTAAAGATTCTTTCGCTTCACATACAACTTTAAAAGCCTCTCCCGCACGTTCTATTGGAAACCTATGTGTAATAAGATCTTTCACTTTTATACTCTTTGCAAGGATCCACGTATATGATTCTTGTAAATCTTCTGGAGCTGCACCATAAGATGTCATGATTGTGATTTCTTCTCTCCAATAACGATTGATTGGAACTTCCAACATGACACCAGGTTCTGCAACTGCGAAAAATATGATTGTTCCTCCCGGAGATACGCATTCTAAAGCTTGTTTTGCTGCAGATAAAGATCCAGTACAAACGATGATAATATCAGCTAATCTATCATTGTTTTTTTCTCTTATTTCAGCAGGTATATTTTCTTTTGCATTAAAGACAGCAGTAGCTCCAAATTTTTTAGCCATTTCTAACCTATAATCATTAATATCCGTAGCAAAAATTTTTTCAGCACCTCTCAATTTAGCTAGTTGGACATGCAGAATTCCTGAAACGCCACTCCCTAATATGAGAACAGTTACTCCTCTTTTGACGTTTGCAAGTCTCTGAGCTCTGCAAACACAGCCTAAAGGTTCAATAAATACACCCTCTTCATATGAAACGAATTTATCTAATTTGATTACGCCACGTTTTTCAATATTAATTGTGGGAATTCTTATATATTCCGCAAATCC
>JAGXNU010000223.1 GCA_019894815.1 Promethearchaeota archaeon | reverse complement strand
ACATATATGAATGTGAAGCCAACGATGAAAATGAGAGTTACTAATGATTTAAACGCTTCATGTTCTTTATCTTTTTTAGAATGCATTATGACTGGTGCATTCTCTATTACGACTTGATTTTCATGTTGATTGATAAAATCTTGAAAATCTACCTTTTTCCAATCAGAATTAGACATGCTAATTAAAGGAGTTGTATGGTTAATAATCTAAAAAATTATATGGTAGAATGGTAATAAAACTTGGCTATAAATTTATTTAATTTTACAATTTTCCAAAACAAATAATTAAATCTTTTCTCCATGCTATTTTTAATTTTGATCCATCATTTCAAATAATGATATAATTAATGATCGATTTCGAAGCTTTTCTGAAATATATCAAGTCTCAAGATTACTATACCGGACAAATCGCACATGTTGAAACATTTCCTGAATTGAGAGCACGATATGATGATTTGGAAAAACCATTACGGAAGAGACTTCAAAGATGGTTAGACAATAATAACATCAAGCTGTGGCGCCATCAAGCAGAGGCAATAAACAATATTCGAAATGGTAAAAATACGGTAACAGTGACTTCTACATCTTCTGGAAAATCTCTCATTTATAATTTATCCGTCATCAATTCACTTTTTGAAGATCCCGAGGCAACGGCATTATATTTATTTCCCACAAAGGCATTAGCACGGGATCAATTTGCAATCTTATCAAAATTGTGTGAAGAAACTAACATTAAACAAAATAGAATCGGAGTTTACGATGGAGATATTGAACCAAATGAAAAACGATTGGTCTTAGCAAACGCTAACATAATTCTCTCTAATCCATATGGATTGCAATTTTACTTACCATGGTTTACGCAAAAATGGAGGAGATTTTGTTCTCACTTACAATATATTGTATTAGATGAAATTCATATCTACCGAGGAATCTTTGGTTCAAATTTTGCTCTTCTGTTGAGACGGTTAAAACGAATACTTGACACATTTGGAGCCAAACCAATTTGGATTTTATCTAGCGCTACAATACATAATCCGAAAAAATTTTGTGAGAAATTGGTTGGTGAAGAATTTGCGATTGTAGATAAAGATGATTCTCCCTCGGGAGCAAAGAAAGTAATTTTATGGGATTTACCTTATGATGAGCTTAGTGGAAAATATCGATCTGCTCATCAAGAAACTAAAAACCTTTTTATCAGTCACCTAAAATATAAAAGAGGAATACAAACTCTAGTATTCACACTTTCTCGCAAGATGGCAGAATTACAAGCAATATGGACAAGAAAGGCATTACCGGCGATAAAACCTAAAATACAGAGTTATCGAGCAGGGATCACGAAATCAAAAAGACGCGAAATTGAACAAAAGTTCAAAGAAAGAAAAATAATTGGAATTTCTTCTACTAATGCCCTAGAATTAGGCATAGATATTGGTTCTTTAGATGCTACAATTAGTTCTGGATTCCCTGGTACTATCGCTAGCTTTAAACAACAAATTGGCAGATCTGGAAGAGGTACTGACCTCTCAATATCAACTTTCATTCCAATGCAAAATCCTCTTGATTTGTTTTATATTCATAATCCTGACCGGTTATTTGGGCCAATAAAAGAAGAAGTTTTAATCACATTGAAAAATAAATATATCCTCAAAAATCACCTTTGTTGCGCTTCTAAAGAAATACCCCTTAAAATTGACGAATATTTAAAATTTGGTATCGAGGATCAGGAATTATATGAAGAAAGCATAAATGAATTAGTCGAGGACTCACTTCTCATGAAGAGAGGTTCCCAATATTATTGGAAAGGTGTTTTTTTTCCTAATGAACGTTATAGTTTGAATGATTTATCGAATAATAGCTATAAAGTCATTCTTCGAACGGACTCAAGTAATGAAGTTCTCGCTATTGAGGATGAGAGCTTTGTATTTCGAGATTTACATCCCGGAGCAGTCTATCTGTTTGAAACCGAGATATATACGGTTCAAGAACTTGACATTCAAGAAAAACTCGTCTTTATAAAGAAATCCGATGTAGATTATTATACACAATCTTTAAAACATACAGAAATTACTCCGTTAGAAGTCGTATATAATAAAAATATTGGTCCAATGAATAATATAGAAAGTTCTTATGGAAAAGTCAGAGTTGAACATGATTATTACGGTTATAAAGTCTTAGATACTTATACTCAAGAAATTCGCTCGCGACATCCTCTTGAAGATATACCCATTGTCAATTTTGAATCGTATGCATTATGGTTCAATATTCCATTTGAATATCAAAAAGAATTAGAACTAAAAGGGTATGATTTAGGAGGAACTATTCATGCTATTGAACACGCAATAATCGCAATAGCTCCGACATTAGCTCAAATATCAAGATGGGATCTGGGTGGTGTATCTATTGATTTCGACCCAATTAAACAACAACCCGTGATCTATATATATGACGCATATCGAGGTGGAATAGGTATCTCTGAATTATTATTTTTCAATTTATTTGATTTATTTAACATGGCTTATACTTTAATAAATTCTTGCACTTGTGAAGAACCAGATGGTTGTCCAGGGTGTGTTATGAGTCCTAAATGTGGAAATCAAAACGAACCGCTAGATAAACAAGGGGCCATGTTTATTCTTAAAAAACTTATCAATCTTGAAAGCAATACTTCTAACTAAAAGCGAATATGTTTCTTTTAATTAATTCCTGTTGTTGATAATCAAGAAATATGATATATATTATAATTTATTAAAATAATTTTTTAAAAATAATGATTTATATCCTAATATGAATAAAATCGCGAATCTCAAATGGAATGATCTGGTCTCACCAACGATGAGTTCTGATGAATATCTGAAAACATATTCAGATAAAATCGAATTCAATTATAAGACATATGAGCCAAAACCAGAAGTACTAGCTAAGATCACGGAATTACTTAAAAATAAAGAAGAAAAATTGAACATTGTTGCTTTAGGTGCTGATTGGTGTCCTGATTGTTCCCTAAACATACCCCGCCTCATCAAAATCGTAAAATTACTGAATAATAAGAATTTAGATCTCAAAATTCTCTACGGAATAATGGTTAAAGCCCTTCATAAACCTGGAGAAACTCTATGGCATAAAAAACGATCTCCTCCCGAAGCAGTGGATCCAAAATTCGATTTGAAAGCCATTCCCACGATCTATTTCTTCAATAAAATCGAAGATAATATTGGTATAATAGTGGAAAAACCAAAAACTTCTTCAACCTTGGAAGAGGATTTTCTAGAAATTATTGAAAATGGCTTATAACTTTATTTTAAATCCTTTTTTTGTTATTAAGTTCTAAGTTTGAATAAAAAAACTCTGTTAACTACTGAGGTTTTCATATATGTTTAAATTAGCATGTAGTTATAATA
>JAGXNU010000222.1 GCA_019894815.1 Promethearchaeota archaeon | reverse complement strand
GCGTATAGTCGACAAGCGAGACGTCTGTCCTACTTTGAATATTATACATCGAGCTTCCACTTCTGAATTCTATTTCTTCCTTTCTTCACTATATACTATATACTATATAATAATTATGCTATTCACTAACGACTAATCAAGTTCCCGTTCTTGATCAGTTGTGTGGTCCGACATTTTTCCTTTACTCTCTTCATCTTCTTCTCTAAATATATCTATCTTCTTTTCTCTCTGCTCTCCTTCTGCCTCTTTAAATATTTCTTCCGCTTTTTCTTCTTCCACACGTGAATAATTAACTTCTATTCTTCCGTATTTATTTAAACCTGTCCCTGCGGGTATTATATTACCAATAATAACATTTTCCTTTAAACCATAAAGCTTATCTATCTTCCCTTTAATAGAAGCATTGGTTAAAACATGAGTCGTTCTCTGAAATGATGCTGCAGACAGAAAACTTTCAGTAGAAAGGGAGGCCTGAGTAATACCTTGGATTATGGGCATTCCTACCGCTACAAACTTCTTCCTTCTAATAAATCCTACATTTTCAATTATATTAATACATTCAATCTTATTGTTTGCTCTTACTTTTATTAAATCCAAATGTCTAATGCAAATTTCTGTAGCATGGTCCCTGGTTATCTTTTTGCCTCCACTAATTATAACTTCGCCTGTTTCCGGATCCAAAATATCTAAAGCAGCAATTTTACCTACTGCATTGTCGTAAAGGAATTCTAAAGTTCTGCCTTCTAAAGAAAAATATCTTCCATCTTCCAACGGGAGCTCACTTAATTTATATAATAATATTTTTTTAATTAAATTCTTGCTTATTATTTGATCCTTAGCTGCGATAATATTTCCACTTACTGGATCTTTTATATCTTCGCCAATGGGTCGGCCTATAATTTCATCTTTAATTGATTTGATTAGCCCTTCTCTTACGGATATCTCCTTAATTTCTTTCCATACCTTTATTCTATCTACTTTGGTTTTTATGATCTTATCCACTTCTGAGGAAGCAAGTTGCTTGTTCGCATTCACTAAAACTTGAGAATCTTCTGGATTGATAATATCAGCAGCAGTAATCCTGTCTTTTATCTTTTCGTAAATATCTGGTGTAGCGCAACTTATCATTCTAATATCACTATTAGTAATTTCTACTCCAATTTCTTTGCTAATGACCTTATTGAATTTTATCTTAGAATTACTTAGATTGTCTGTTTTAGTGTTGCCTTCTTGAATATTATCTTTAATCCCACCAACCAAAATATTACCAGTTATCCTTTCTATAAAGGAATTTTCTCCTTTAACAATAGTAAATTGTTTATTTTCTTGATCTTCAACTATCAATGTAGTAAAATCGCTGGTTTCAATTCTAGGTATAACTTTGTTAGTAATCACTTCTCTTTCTTTAACTATTACCTCACCCGTTTTAACATTTGTCAATGAAAAGATAGTTTTTTTATTTTCTAATAATTCTCTGTTCTTCCTACTAATTTCTTCATTTTTTTCTACTACCTTTTTGTTAGCCTTTTCAAAATCTGATACATATACTAATTCCCCAGATAGCAACTCGGAATCACGAGCTGATCTAACATAAATCATATTTAAACGAGCAATTTGACGAATGATTGTCTCAATATGCTTATCGCTGATTTTAACCCCTTGTGATCTGTATACTGCTTGTATTTCTTTTAATAAATATTCTTGAACTGCCTTAATTCCCTGAATCTTTAAAATATCATGGGGATCAATAAATCCGACAGTCAATCTTTCTCCAGCTTTAATCTTTTGTCCTTTTTCTACTATTAGCCTTAAATCAGCGGGAATATTATAGATCTTTTTCTTTTCTTCGATGGCGTCTTTATTTTCTTTTGATGTTTCAGGATGAACTACTACCTGCTTCTTATAGTTGTTCTCAGTAATAATTTCCTCTACTATTCCATTTATTTCACTGATTACTGCCTGTTTTTTTGGCTTTCTCACCTCAAAAAGCTGTTCTACCCGTGGAAGTCCCAAGGTAATATCTTCACCAGTTATTTTGACTCCTCCTGTATGAAAAGTCCTTAAAGTTAATTGTGTCCCTGGTTCTCCAATAGATTGGGCGGCAATAACTCCTACGGCTTCTCCGATATTTACTAATTCACCGGTAGCCATATCTTTGCCATAGCATTTAACACATATTCCATGTTCTGCTCTACAGGTTAAAACCGATCTAACTTTAATCTCTTTTATCCCCGTTTCTGAAATCTTTTTAGCGCCTTTTTCGTCAATTTCTTCCCCTAGCCCAACCAATACTTCACCGGTCTTGGGATCTATTAGCTCTTCTTGAGTTATCCGTCCTACTAACCTTTCTTCTAAAGTCTCAATTACATTACCGTCATCTTGAAAGGCCCTGATAATTATTCCATCAGATGTACCACAGTCTTCTTCTCTTATAATTGCATCTTGGGCTACATCAACCAATCTTCTGGTTAAATATCCTGATTTTGAAGTTCTAAGAGCAGTGTCCGCTAATCCTTTTCGAGCTCCATGGGTAGAAATAAAATACTCTAATACTGACAAACCGTCTCTAAAATTAGATCTGATAGGAAATTCAATGATTTTTCCCGAAGGATCAGCCATTAAACCCCTCATCCCAGCTAACTGGCCAATCTGTCGTTTGCTACCTCGAGCTCCGGAATCGGCCATAATATATAAAGGATTAAATTTGCTTAAATTCTTTAAAATAGCATCAACAACATCATCTGCAGCTTTGGTCCAAGCATTTACAATTTTCTGTTCTCTCTCATCATCCATAATTAATCCATAATTATATTGTTCTTGAATTTTATCAACTTCTTTTTCGGCCACTCCTAATATCTCATCTTTCTGGGAAGGTATTTCTAAGTCTGCTATTCCTATAGAAATCCCGGAAGAAGTAGCAAAATTAAAGCCTAATTTTTTAATCTTATCTAAAATATCAACTGTTATTTCTTTTCCATATTTTCGGTAAACAAAAGATATAATTTTTTCTAAGGATTTTTTGGTTATGGTTAAATTGATAAAATCCATATCATCAGGGAAAATTTCGTTAAAAATAATTCTGCCAGCTGTTGTGCCTTTTAAGGAGTTATCTATTCTACATTTAATTTTGGCATGTAAGTCAACAAAGCCATCCTCATAAACCCTTATTGCTTCACTAAAATTACCAATAATTTTTCTTTTAGCTTCGTCTACACTCAATAAAGTTGACAATGTATCCTCTTAATATTGTTTAAATATGATGAAAAACGGTACACTGAAACTATAATCTTGATAGCATTGATTATAGTTTTATCCAGGTCGAGCTCGTCTGGCTTCTAAGACATTATCTAAATTTTCGAGCCTGTCCAATACTTTGCTTAAATGTGCCAAATCACGAACTTCTATAA
>JAGXNU010000221.1 GCA_019894815.1 Promethearchaeota archaeon | reverse complement strand
CTCGAAATTTATGTTATAATGAAACCAATATAAGAAAGAATCTTTATCCCTGTAATTCTCATTCTAGAATTACTTTGGATGACGATTTCTTTACTCCTTCTGCTATCTTATTTCCAATAATACCATATGAAGATAAGCCTTATGAATTAATCCTAATACATCGCTCGGACAGGGGAACTCGTCATAGGGGTGAGATGTCATTTCCTGGTGGAAAATTCGAATCTATTACAGACAAATCCATGAAGGACACCGCTCTGAGAGAAACTGAAGAAGAAATAGGCGTTTATAGAGAAAATATAAAGGTTCTAGGATGTTTAGACGATTTTCCTACAATGACAAAATATATAATAACTCCATATGTAGGAATAATCAATAGGAATCAAGAATTAGTTAGAGATGAGCGAGAAGTACAAAAAATCTTGAAGATCCCTATTGATTTTTTTACCAATAAACAGAATTTTAGAGAACAACCAATTGATATTGAAGGTCATAAGTTTCCCATATTTTATTTTAATTATGTTAATCAAAATGATGGTAAACATTATACTATTTGGGGAGCGACCGCATATATGATCGTCACTTTTATTGAAAAAGTATATGGCTTTACATTATCTGATCTTGGATTAAAGAGATTTAAATTAGATAAAATCAAGCATTTAAAGGAGTATATTAAATATAGAAACCAAATCATGAAGAAATTTTGAGAGAAAAGTGTCTAAAAACACATTCATATTTGATGAGGAATTTATTCGCTCTAAATTAAAACAATTTAATTCACCTGAGAGATTATCATTAGATCACGAAAAATTCATTCATTCGGCTGTAATTTTCTTGATTGTTCCTCATGCCGAACGACCTTATGATTTGATATTAATTCGTCGAACTAAGCACCAAAAAGATAAACACTCTGGTGAAATGTCCTTTCCCGGAGGAAAATATGATCCTAAGAGTGATAAAACATATCGAGATACAGCACAAAGAGAACTCATGGAAGAATTAGCGATTTCACCTAGTCAACTAACTATTTTGGGATGTATTGATGATCATTTAACACCAAAGGGATTCATCATAACTCCATTTGTAGGATATGTAAATGAAAGATTAGAAATGAAGAAACAAGAAGGAGAGGTTCAAGAGATTGTGAACATTCCAGTTAGATTTTTTGCTAATCGAAACAATTATAGGGAAAGAACTTATTATCTAAAAGATGATCTCATAGGTGTGGGGAAATTTAATTATAAAACAGCAGATAATAAAAAATACATGATTTTTGGTGCCACGTCACATATTATTGCTAATTTTATTGATAAAGTTTATGATTTAGGATTAAAAACTCCAGGATGTAGAAGAGTAAATTGTAAAGATCTTGAAGATAGGATCGTAAATTAGATTTACTTTAATATATTTATATAAAATAACAAAATAATTAATCAAGGCCCTTGACGGTTGGGGTGGTCTCTGACACTGGGCTTCAAACCCAGTTATCCTGCGGAGGGATAGCGGTTCGATTCCGCTCGAGGGCCGCCATTTCTATAAATTTATCGTGATTATTAATGGTTAATCTGAACGATCTAATAGATCATTTTAAAAACACCAATATTCCTCAAAACATGTTGAATAGAGGTCAACTCGTATTAAATAATTTCCTACATCCAATTAAGGTGCTTTTTGAACAAAAATCGGTTCCACTCAAGCCATGGAATGATGATCAAATTGAATTTTTACTCCAAATACTTTCTCACATGGATACTGATAAGGATGATAAAGCTGCGAGGGTTGGTGAAAGAGAGGCAAGAATCGCTTCAAATTTACACCTCAAAACTTCTGCTGGATTTTGTCATGGTATTGGTAGGAGCGGTTTTTTGACAGCTCCACAACCCAAAGCGCCAGGAGGATCAATATTGTATGAAATTGCTAATTATTTAGCACGTGATTTTCTTAAAAAATTCGGTCTTCCAAACATTAATAAAGCAATCGTGCTACCTATATGTACGGGAATGTCATTAGCTTTAACATTAGCAGCTCTCAAACCTGATTGGAACAATGATGATCTGATACATAAAAGGACAGTAATAATCCCTCAGATTGATCATAATTCTATATTAAAAAGTATTGAAATGGTTGGTGCAAGAGCTAAAATAGTTAAAGGTAAAATTTTTGGAGATGCAGTTCGAATCCCTATTGAAGATATTAAAAAAAGTGTTGACGATACTTGTTTTGCAATAATATCTTTAACAAGTTTTTTCCCTCCCCGAGAAAATGATGATATCAAGGAAATTAGTAAGTTTGCTAAAAAGCATGAATTAGTTCATGTGGTAATTAATGCTTATGGTGTTCAAAGCCCTGAATGGATGAAAATTATCCGCTCTGGTATCGATGCTGGAAGAATTGATGCGGTAATCCAATCAACTGATAAGAATGTTCTTACACCCGTCGGAGGTGCGATTATAGCATCCCCATGTAAAGAAACAATAAAAAAAATTAGCCAAACTTATGCGGGGCGTGCTTCAGCTTCCCCTATTGTAGATTGTCTCATCTCAATGCTCTCTTTAGGCATTGAGGGGTATCAAGATTTGGTAGAGATTCAAAAGAAAAATAGAAATATTCTAGAAAAAAAATTAAGTAAAGTTGCACTTAAATATAATGAAAGAATCTTAGAAGTATTCAATCCTGTTGCTGTAGCAGTCACGTTAAAAAATCTTAAAAAAGAACAATTATCTGCTCTGGGTGGTGCGCTCTATAATTTGAGAGTTACAGGTCCACGTGTCCATGATCCTTCTGATAAAGCTTTTGGTACGTGTAGTGCAAATTATAACACTCCTTATATTGTAATGAATGCAGCAATTGGTGCCACAAAAGAAGATATTACCTTTGCAGTAGAACGCTTTGATAAAGCTTATCACCAAATTATGAAAAAATAGTATTTTAGTTCTTGATTATTCTTGATTATTCTTGATTATTGAATAAAAAATCAAAAAAAATTAAAAATGAGAAGAACAATATTATAATAAAAAAAAGAATTGTGATTTTAGAATGGAAAATCGCCTATTAACTCAATTTAATGATATTATTTCTACTCAATGGCAGTTTAAAGAAGTAAATGAACCCGCTAATCCATTATCTTCGAGAGAAATTTTTGAATTGGCTTATCATACCTGCAATTCAATCACCACAAGAAGTATATTCTTAAAACTATCTCCAAGTGAAGCAACGGGAGCAAAAGCAATTTTGTATTTAAGTAGCAAGAAATTCATAACGATTGATGCATTAGATAATGGTTTAAAAATCAAGAAATATTATCCTAAAGGATCTACTGGTGAGAAATTAATAACTGATTTACACCCAAGCTTGCAAAGAAGAAAACAAGTTTTTGCTGGAAAGGAGAATGATGTTAAAACCCAATTATTAAAAAT
>JAGXNU010000220.1 GCA_019894815.1 Promethearchaeota archaeon | reverse complement strand
GTAATGTTTGGTGCTACGATTAATAATCTCATCTTAGTCTTAGAAATCTCTTCATTGATGTGAGCCCTCGCCCCTTCAACTGAGCGAATAAACCAGATATCTCTCATGGACATCACGCTCTTCTTTTTTGCTTGTTCCCAAAATTCTTTAGTGGTTATTTTACTAATTTCTAATCGATTGAGAATCTTCAATAATTCTTCATTTAGCGTGTTTACAACCCGTGTAGAAAAAATATTTCTCAAATCTTCAAAAGAACCTAAGATTTGATCAGAAATGCCTTTTACCTTTTCTTCAGCATATGACACATTTTTGCTGAATAGTTCAGTGACATTTGAGAAAGTTACTTCTAGAGTCTCTCCTGTTTTTAATGATGAGGCTGTAATTTCATTAATATTTTCAACGATATCTCTCATGATATCCTTGATTTTTGATATAAGTTTAGTATTAAATCCATCTACTATTATTTGCATTCGTGAGTTTAATACGTTATCAATTATCTGATGAACGGTTTTACTAATGACTCCTAAATGTAATTGTTGTAGATTATTACCTATTAAATTCTTCATTTCTTCAAATTGTTCTTCAATATCTCTGATTTGCTCTTCTATAATTACCTTAGTATCATTTTCAAGGTTAGAAATAACTTCATTAATATTTCGTATTTCCCCGATAACTTTGATTGCTTTATCGACTTCGACTTTCTGAATCTCCATTTGACTTTCAATTCTATCCTTCAAATTTCTAATGAATTCTGTGTAATCATTTAGTTCATTGATACCTTTACTCTTTGCTTCTAATTGCGAAAACGATTCATTTAATTGTGCGGGAGCTTGTTCCTTAATATTCTTGATATATTCATCAAAGTTTGACAACTGTTTAATTAAAGCAGCATATGGCGGTAAGGGCGCATAATGTGGAGTAGCTCCAACAATTTCCTTGTATAATCCTTTTTCCACGAATTTGTCAGCTATCATTTTACTTTCATCCTTATCCTTATTAATAAGAATGGATATTTCCCCTAATGAAACCGCATCTCGACCAGTCGTCAAGAAATATAATTCAATCTCCTCTTCAGATAACTGAATGTCACTTAAAACTTGAAATGTTAATTCCTTTGAATATGAAACATCCTTGTCGATTATATCTTCAATATTAAATTCTTGGATTTCCAAGTTTTTGTCCAAGGATATTATTAATTTATGAGGTGGAGTTCCATGGATTGACTCTTTTACCAGCGGAAACTGTGTTGCATTCTGATATTCTGCTAGAGTAACAATAAGTTTTACTTCAGATAAACACAACTTGCATTTAATTAAAATTTCTTTCTCGGATTTTCCTTGAAATAGAAAGGCCATCTAAAATATTCATCTCTTTCTTTTTTTTTCTTGTAGTCTTGTATTTTATTTTAATACCTCTTATTAAGAAATATTATATCTGGTAAATAAAATTATTTCTATATTTGATAAAAATGAATATAGGATTCACATTTTATTTAAATAAAATTTTAATACTAGAATAATGATCTTCTTACTAATTATTTCTAGTTATTTAATAAGAAATAAATTTGGGTGATTTTAATTTGTCAATGAACAAAAAGCAATTGTTTGAAAGTGTATTTAATAATTTTCTGAATCAAAACACGGAAGTCGAAGCGATCATTGTATCAGATGTGGATGGTTTCGTGATTGCAGGTGAAAAAAGCATGGATATTGATATCGAAATTGTTTCTTTTCTGACTGCAGTCATAAATCCCTTAATTGAAAGAGTTAGAGAAGAATTTTCGTTTAAACAGTTTGGAACGGCCAGCATCGATACAGAAGAACATCGATTACTTTTTGTGTTGATAAATGAGGAAACCACTTTAAGCTTGGTAATACAAAGTATGGCTTCTGTAGATAGTATCGCGCCGTATGCCTACTTTCTTGCTGAAAAAATCGCTCAAATTCTTGATGCTTCTGAAACCGGATTAATTCAGATTTCTATTCCTGATTTTAAATTTGGTGGGGAAGTGTGCAGTGATATGGGGAGAATTAAAAACCAATTATACCAATCCAAGATCGAGCAAGGAGGTGTTTATCGATTTAAATTCATTGTGATTGGAGATCATGAAGTTGGAAAGACTTCGATCATAAGAAGATTTGTTGAAGGAGACTTTATAGAAAAATACCGAGCGACCATAGGTTTAAACGTTCTCTCACATGGTTTTAATGCATTTGGAAATAAAATCAACATCATGTTGTGGGATATTGGTGCGCAAAAATTTTTCAAGAGATATCGTAAAACTTATTACAAAGGGGCTCAAGCTGCTTTTATCGTTTTTGATTTAAATAACAGGGAATCTTTTGAAAACGTTACTTATTGGCATAATGAACTAAAAGAATTTATCGAATACAAGGATTTACCGATCATAATTATCGGAAACAAAACAGATCTTCCAGAACAGAGAGTCATTAGTCACGAAGAAGGCGTTCAACTTGCCGGAGACCTTTCAAAATTAATTGAAATGTCGGAAAGCACGGCAATGTCAGATTATTCTGATCTTTCATCCATTGAAAACGGATCCCAAACCAAAATTTCATATATCGAAACGAGTGCTAAAACGGGTACTCGAATTCAGGATGCTTTCAACTTAATTTCATATCATTTCATTCTAAGTTGCGAAGATAAGGAGGAGTCAATATTGAAGGAAACAATTTTTAATGAGATTGACTCGATCCTTGATACTAACAATGAATTAACTTTAACATTTTTAAGTCAAAATGAGTTATGGAATCCCACACTGCAATTATTAACCAAAATTGATAAACTGGGGAATCCTACAACTATAAAAGATAAAAAGAAGGAAAAGCGTTTTGAATATGATAATGGTCTAATTTTAAAGAGTTATATTTATGAATCTTATAAAACATCCGATTCTGATGGGGTCCTATGTGTGTTTGATGCCAGGGATAGAAAAGAAATTGATCCCGCTTGGATTGAAATTATATCAAATATTATAAAAGATTTAAAGAAGAATAAAGTCATATCCGTTGGAATTAGGGTTTCTAATGATGAAAATTGGTCTAAATTGATCGAAAGCTTTAATTTAGAAGAAGAAGCAGAAAATAAATTGGTATCATTGTTGTTTTTCAGGATTAAGGAAGATAATATTATTGATGTGTTCGAACAATTATCAGTAACATTAAATACGATTAAAAACCTAGGTTTTAACTATTAATCAGTAAAAAAATGGAGAAAAAATCTATTTAGAATTCAATTTTTTCAGGATAGGCAACTTCTAATAGATCTAACGCCTTCTTAGCAACTTCAAAAGGAATTTTCTTCTTGACGTCTTCGCTTTGATATGCATCCTTTATGTTATTCAATAAATATTCTGGAAAAAAGATAATCGGTTGAATATCAGATAACAATAGTAACCACGGTCTTTCCTTTTGGTC
>JAGXNU010000021.1 GCA_019894815.1 Promethearchaeota archaeon | reverse complement strand
ATTTGTAGCGGCAATCACTATAATATCTTTTTTAATTTCTAGTCCATCTAATTCAGTCAAGAATTGGGATAAAACCTTTTCTGACACTCCCGAATCTGATGTGTGCCTACCCCTGCTTGGTGCAATGGAGTCAAATTCATCAAAGAAAATAATACATGGTGCCGCTAATTTTGCTTTTCGAAAAACTTCTCGAATTGCTTTTTCACTTTCTCCTACGAATTTTGATAAAAGTTCTGGACCCTTGACAGAAATGAAATTGGCTTTACTTTCATTAGCAACTGCTCTTGCAAGAAGTGTCTTTCCACATCCAGGCGGACCATAAAGTAATATTCCCTTTGGAGGTGTAATTCCCATTCTGATGAAAATATTAGGGTGGGATAAAGGCCAATCTACTGATTCTATCAACTTTTGTTTTAAATCTTCTAATCCACCAATTTGATCCCACGTTACATTTGGGATCTCTACAAATACTTCTCGGATCCCTGATGGTAAAACTTCTTTCATCGCATTTTCAAAATCTCCCTGTGTAACACTAATTTGTTCTAATAATTCGGGATCAATAATTTCAGATTCTAAATTTATTTGAGGTAAATATCGTCTCAATGATGACATGGCCGCTTCTCTGCAAACAGCAGAAATATCTGCTCCTACAAAACCATGAGTGATATTTGCAAATTCATTCAGTTGAATTTTCTTTTCTAGAGGCATATTTCTAGTATGTATCAAGAAAATTTCCCGTCTCCCTTTTTCATTTGGTACTTTTATTTCAATCTCACGATCAAATCTTCCTGGTCGCCTTAGAGCAGAATCTAAGCTATTGGGTCTATTTGTAGCACCAATTACAATGACTTTCCCTCTACCATGAAGACCATCCATTAATGCAAGCAACTGAGCAACAACTCTACGCTCAACTTCTCCTGTTACAGTTTCTCTCTTAGGTGCAATTGCATCAATTTCATCAATAAATATAATCGAAGGACTTTTTTCTTCAGCTTCTTCAAAAAGCTTGCGTAATTTTTTTTCCGATTCGCCATAAAATTTACTCATTATTTCAGGACCGTTAATAGATATAAAATGTGCCTCACTTTCATTCGCTACTGCTTTCGCTAATAGAGTTTTACCGCAACCTGGAGGTCCTCTTAATAAAACTCCTTTTGGAGGATCGATACCTAATCTTTTAAATAAAGAAGGATGTCTAAGAGGTAATTCAACCATCTCTCTTACTCGTTCAATTTCTCTATCTAGACCACCCACATCTTCGTAGGTAAGATATTCGGATCCTCGATCTTCATCTTCTGATACGACTTCACTGATATGTAGTTGCGTTTCGGGTTTAATCAAACATACACCATTCGGTCTCATGCTTATGACCTTAAACGCAATTTCTCTACTAATTCCTATAGAAATATATATGAAATCATCAATAGTTACAGGATAATTATTTAAGCGTCTTTTTACGAAATTTTCAAAACGGGGATTTGTTCTAATTTTTACATTGGAGGGTGCTAATACAATATTTTGAGCAGGTAATGCTTTAACTTTTCGAATTTCAATGGTATCATCAATATTCGTACTTGTATTTTTTCGTAGTCTGGAATCGATTCTAATTATCCCTAAACCACTATCTTGAGGATAACTAGGCCAAGCTATTCCAGCACTTTCTTTTTTTCCAAACAATGAAATAACATCACCAGTTTTAATCAGTAATTTCTCCATGGTAATCGTATCAATTCTAATGATATTCCTACCAATATCTCTCTTTTTTGCTTTTTGAACCCTCAAAGTTAATTTTTGTAATCCCTTTTCATCTTTCCCATTTTGATTGTCTTTTGCTGACATCTTCGATCGATTCTTTTTTAAAAGTTTATTTTAATAATTATTGAATTTGTAAAAATTTTTCTATTTTATATTTTTTATTTGAAAAAACTATCCAAAGATATTTGCTTTTTAGCTGAATCTAAATCCTTTAACTTTTTAAGGGCACTATCAACTCTATTTTTAGAAAAATTGTGCTTTTCTACCAACAGTTCCTCTAATTTATCATAATCTACTTTTCTCCATGTAATTTTTGGATAATTAGGATTAATATTTGGATTCAAAAAGATATCTTTAACACGTTGGACTTTTTCTATATCGATATTTAATTGCTTTCCAGATATCTGTACATTATTCTTGAGAATATTTTCCAAAGAATCATGCTTTTTTATCAATTCCAATGCTTTATGTTGTCCTATTCCTTTAATTCCGGGGAAAAAATCTGTACCAATAAGGATTCCCATATCTATGAGTTGTTCACGAGTAATTCCCAAATTAACTAAAAATTTTGATAGAGAAATATATTCAATATCTAAGGAAATTGTTGTATCTTTCATCTTTTTACTACGGTTTACACTAAAATTTCGTAGAAATCGTTCACATCCAAATAATAATGTATCGTAATCTTGAGATGCACTAGCCCAAGCATCTCCTCTATTTACCAAATAAGCAGATTGTGCTTCCCCTTCTGAAGTTGCTTCTACAACGGGAATTCCCATGTGTTTCAGCAATGATTTACTTTCTTCAATCATATTATCATCCAATTTGGATGTTCTTTGGGCTTGTTTTTTTGCTTCTTTAAAATCTCCCTCCTCTCGAGCCTTAATCATTTTTTCTTTAGCTTCTGCTTTAATTTTTCGCCTTTCATTAATAGTATCTAGTTTCAATTCAGGAGGTTTTCCATCAAATACATAAATAGGTTTAATGTTATATTCTAAGAACTTAATATTGCGATAAAATAATCCCGATAAATGAGAAGTTACATTTCCTTCCAAATCCATTAGTAAAGTACCATCTCTTTGACGAATAATGGCTAAAAATTGGTAAATGGCGTTAAATGCATCTATAGCTATTTTTTTATTTAAAAGGTTTTCGAACGAGATAGTTTTTCGTACATCTTTTACTAATTCATTTATTTTTATACCCATTTTGTCATCTTCTCAATAATTTCAATATATGAGTAGGCATGTTTATTTATATTTTCCACCATTTAATTTTAAAAATCCTTTTTAGGTCTACGTTTCAGTCGAGAACTACACACATCACAGATTTCGTTTAATTTATCGCTATCATGTATAGTCTGACAATGAGGACAATAGACTTCGAACTTAACCTGGTGTTCAATACCACTTCTAAATAAGGATTTTACAGTAATATTTAGCTCAAAACAAACGTTCTGGATTGAATAATCATTTGTAAAGAGTTCTATAACAAAAGGTTGAGAATTCATTAATTCTAAGGCTAGTGCTATAACACTATAATCTTGATCAGACAACGCTTTTAAGTCTCCTGTATTTTTTGCTATAGTTTTGGCATAGTTAACATATTTCTCAGAAGGGCTCTCAATAATAAGCTTTCTACTCACAATTGCAGCTTGTATTCTATTGATAATATTCCTGTTACGAGATTCATATCTTTTTACTTCAATCTCATTTATGATTTCTGGTGTAGTATATATCTTGTTTGGAAATAAATTAAGATCAACTCCCCTGAGAAAAATATTAGTATCAAAAATCAGAATTGAACTCTTCTTCTGGGCTGTCATCAAGAGGAACTCTTATTGTACCTATAATTTTTTTTCTTAATCGGTTTATGTAGTTAGTGCTTAGATCTCTCGAGAGACGAATAAATTTTGAATGAGAATTACTCTTGCGAATCTTGATTATTGTATTAGGTTGTATTTTTTTAAATGTTCTCTGTCCATCAATAACGATTTTTGCGTTTAAGCGTGGTCTTAGCAATTTAATTTCGATTTCACTGCTGATAGGAAGGATGATGGGTTTAAGACCAGATCTGGCATAACTATTAAGGGGGGTTAATTCCATTATATCTAATGAAGGATCAACAATTGCTCCACCCGCGCTTAAATTATAAGCTGTTGAACCCACAGAGGTCGAAATTATAACACCGTCCAAATAACTTCTATTTAAGTAAGTCCCATTGATTTTTACAGAGACTAAGAGTACTTTAGAACTTTTAGATGAAACAATTAAGATCTCATTTAAGGCATTATTAAGTTTTATCTCATCAGATTCTCTAACGATATATGCTGCTATTTTAGAGCAAGTCTCAATTTTAAATTCACCAGCCAATACTTTATTTATATCATTGAACACCGTTCTTTCATTTGTTTCATCTAAAAAGCCGATAGAACCGATATTTACACCTAAGATTGGAGGGGGATTTCTTTGAGACAAACCACTAGCTACTCTCAATACTGTACCATCACCTCCAGCAGAAATTATGAATTTTGTATTCTCTGCTGTCATCTCTTTAAGATCCATGCCATTATGAGGTAAAATTTTAGGTGCTATTCTAGTTTCTAAATGTACTTTTTCGCCTTTTTTTATCAAGAAATCAAAAATTCTCTTAGTTAATTTAATTGCTCTTTCCGAATCCATCCTACACGCTAAACTTATAGCTTTTTTCTCCATTTAACTCAAGATTTAAGCGGATTATGAAACTCAAATAACATTTTGAATAAATTAATAAAAATAAAGTATATTTTTGAATAACCTTAATTTGTGATAACTCTATTAATTAATGACTTCCCTGCAAGTTGCCAATACTCTACTTGAGCATTGGACAACTTTGCTGGATCTGCTTGTAATTCCTTTAATTTTGCGATCATTTCCTCACTTTTGGGCCAAGCAACATCCACTGACTCGTAAGTCTCGAGATTCATTATATTGATCAATGTCTCTTCAATAAAATTAATCTGAGCATTATCTTTTATGATTTCTGGTACTGCCATTAGATGACCTGATGGAACAGTAATGGATCTTTTGTTATTATCAAAAACTCCCACGCAAACGACTCTAACTTTTGCGTGTCCGTGCTTACCAGATTTACTTCTTTCTGTCGCTTTAACAATACATGGTTCCTCATCGACCATAATATATTGACCCGTTTTTATCTTCTGGATTTCTGTACGCCTTATTGACATTTTTTGTTAATTCACCTATTATATAATCATATATTTTATTTTTTCTGATATTCTTTAATAATTATTATTTGTTTAAATTTTTATATTTTTAAGATGGTCTAATTATCAGAAATATTAAATAAGGATTTAATAATATCACAGATTTAAATATATTAAGTATAAAAAACGTGAGTTATGATTCTATAATGGTTTTAGAGCAACTTGGTAGATCCTTGGATAATGCTTTACGGAAATTAAGGAGATTACCACAAGTGGATAAAGATGCAATTAACATCCTCATACAAGAATTACAACGTAGCTTGCTTCAAGCTGATGTAAAAGTAGAATTAGTCTTTGAGATGACAGAAAGCATAAAAAAAGAAGCAACGAATACCACACTTAAACGCGCTCAAAGAAAAGATTTTATAATCAAACTAGTTCACGATCAACTCATTAAAGTTCTCGGAGGAAAAGTCGCACCAATAAGAATAAAATCAGGGAAACATAATGTGATTTTACTTGTTGGTATTCAAGGTTCGGGAAAAACCACGACTATTGGGAAGTTAGCTCGATATTATAAAAGTAAAGGTTATAAGGTTGCATCGGTCACCACTGACACATGGCGACCTGGTGCTTATGAACAACTAGTTCAATTATCTAATCAAGTTGGAATTAAGAGTTATGGAAATCCGACAGAGAAAAATGCTATTAAGATAGCAGTGAGAGAAACTAAAAAAGCAATAAATGAGGGACATGATATTATTCTTGTTGACACAGCAGGACGTCATAAGGAAGAAAAAGAGCTCATGAAAGAAATGACACAAATTGAAAGCGCTTTAAAACCTAATGAAGTCATTTTAGTTATCGATGGGACCTTGGGTCAGCAAGCTTACAATCAAGCAGAAGAATTTTCGAAATCTACTAAAATCGGAAGCATTATAGTAACCAAATTGGATGGAACCGCCAAAGGTGGAGGTGCTCTATCAGCATGTGCTGCTACGGGTCAATCAATAAGGTTTATAGGCCTTGGAGAAAAAATCGATGAATTGGAAGAATTCCAACCAACTACGTTTGTCGGAACACTATTAGGAAAACCTGACTTAGAAGGGTTGGTTAAAGCAGTACAAGACGCAGAAGTTGATATAGATCCTGATATGCAAAAACGGATGATGCATGGAAAGTTCACTTTGGAAGATCTCTATTATCAATTAAAAAGCATAAAGAAAGTAGGAAAAATGAAGCAACTTTTAACAATGATGGGAGGCGGTAATATCCCAGATGTACTAAAAGAAGATGCAGAGAAAAATCTGGAGCGATGGGAGGTCGTACTCAATTCCATGACTTCAGCAGAAAAGGAGGACCCAAAAATAATTAAAAAAACTAGAAAACGTCGGATCGCGATTGGAAGTGGTACAGATTACTCAACTATAAATAAGATGCTTGATCAATACAATCAAATGAAGAAATTTATGAAGAGATTCCTACAAATGCAAAAAAAAGGTAAAGGTAAAGGAATGCCTGGTTTAGGAAATATTGATCCTTCCTTTTTAAATAAACTAGGAAAGGACTTTAAATTTTAAAATGAAAATAAATAAATGATCAGTTTGGTATTATTTTTAATTTTAAATAATGGTTATACTATATATAACAAGAAGGATATTGACATAGGAAACACCCCTCTTGATGTATACAAATTATGTTCTGGAATCCGAGAATTTTTTTGTTTATCGTACGCAATAAGAAAGAAAAACACATTATATTTATACTTTCATTCAGATCTCACACTGATTAAATTAGATGGATCTAAACTTAGATTTTTAGGATCAGATGAAAGATCTCAAGCATTGTTATTATTAAAAGCATTAGAGAAAGCCACCACTTTAATTAATGAAAAATGGGAGAGATCGACACCGGGTATTTATGTGATGAAATTATTAAACCCCCTAAATATAGATCATTTTATTGAGAAAATGAGTTTTGAGCGGATTTTCTTAATCAATCACTCAAAAAATACTAATCTTCAAAATGATTTTAACAATAAGGATTTCACATCACAAGATCTTTTTATTGTTATAAATGATTTAGAGGATGAACTTGTAAGAGAATTGTTTGAAAATTTGGATTCTTCCACTAAAATTATACAAATTAACTTTTCAGAAATAATATCTTTAGAAAACAAAATATTATATATTAATTATCTACTAGATCAACTAAAATAACAAGTTAAATAGCGTTTCCAATGATTTTAAAGAATGCGAAAATATTTACTAGAAATAAATTAATAGATGGAGCGCTATTTATCCAATCAGGCAAAATTCAATCAATTATTAAACGCCCTGTTGAAGAAACACTTGATAAGATTAGATCTCAAAATAGAAAAGTAGTTGAGATTGATTGTGAAAAGAGAATTATTTTACCTGGCATAATTGACATTCATGCCCATTTACGTGATATGGGGCAACAAGAAAAAGAAACTTTTCAAACTGGGACTAAAGCAGCGTTATTTTCGGGAATTACAACCGTATTGAACATGCCAAACACTAAACCTCCTGCTATATCAGAAGATCAAGTTAAAAAATGGATGGAACGAGCTCGAAATAATATCTATAATAATGTAGGATTCATTTCTGGTGTACCTAAAAACGTTAATGAGGAGAAAATAAAACAAATATTAGATTTAGGCGTGTTTGGATTTAAAATCTATCCCTTATCACCATTAAGTGAAATTAATTGGAACAATCCAGATAATTTACTAAAAATTATTAGAATTTCTGCTAAATACAGAATTCCAATTTTTATTCATGCTGATTATCCTTTACCCGAAGAAGAAAAAGATAACATAAAACAAAAAATAAAAAGTGGCAACGTTAAATACCTAAAAATTCATAATGATCTTTATCCTGAGGAAAATGAGGCTAGATTTATAAAATACGTCTTAACTAATTATGAAAAATTTGTGAATGATAATAAATCAAAAAGTGAGAATCTTCCAAAAATTCATTTTTGTCATATTAGCTGTAAAGAGAGCTTTGAATTATTATCTGATCTATCTGAAGATTATGATGTGTCTTTTGAAGTGACACCTCACCACTTATTACTTTCTCAAGAAATTATATTAAAAAACGAGAGTTTTGGTAAAGTACTTCCTCCATTGAGGAAAAAAAGTAATGCAAAATTCCTTTTCGGAAAATTAAAAAAAGGAGAGATTGAATTAATAGGAACTGATCATGCTCCACATACAATGAAGGAGAAATCTCAGCAGTTTTTTGAAGCACCATCGGGTTTTCCCGGTTTTGAAACTTATACCCTAAAAATACTTGACAAAGTTTTTGAAAATCTTTTACCTATAGAGTATTTCGTAAAAGCAGCATCTGAAAACCCTGCTAAACGGTTTAACATTTTTAAGAAAGGATTTATAGAGGAAGGTTATGATGCTGATTTAATAATTATCGAAAAAATTACTTCTACTTATTTAAATTCTAATTTATTCATGTCTAAAGCTAAATTTACACCATTTGAGAACTTAAACACTTTAGACAAGAGCTCCACTGTTTTAATATGGAAAGTACTTTTAGGAGGGTCTGAAATTTCATTGAATGATCCTATTCCAAAAGGTAAAATGATTTATAGAAGTACAATAAAAATATTGATATAAAAAACAATAAATATCTTGAATTGATATGTCTGAATTTGATGTTAAAGATGGCAAACAACTAATTAAATTTGCTCGAGAAAATATTGAGCATTATTTAACAACATCACAAATGATGGAAGTACCATCAATCATCAAAAATAAATTTTCTGATAAATATGGTGTATTTGTAACCTTAAACGAATACAATGCTAATGGAAATCCCTTAAGGGGTTGCATTGGTTATATCGAGCCCATTTACCCACTATATGAAGTCATTCATAGGGTATCAATTAGTTCCGCAGTAAAGGATCCTCGATTTAATTCAGTTACAATTAACGATATGGATAATATTATCATTGAAATTTCTATTTTAACACCTCCAAAATTAATAGAAGTTATTGATCCTAAAGATTATTTTGATAAAATAGTAATTGGTAGGGATGGGTTAATAGCTGAAAAAGGAATGAAGCGGGGTCTACTTCTACCTCAAGTTCCTATAGATCATGGGCGGAATTGGAATGTAGAGACATTCCTTAAACATACATGTAATAAAACTGGGCTTAATGAGAATGCTTGGAAAGAAAAACAAACAAAATTATATTCCTTTCAAGCTATATTATTTGAGGAAGTCTCACCCCGAGGAGATGTAGTGCGAAAATATTTAACGCCAATATAATAATAAAGCATGGTGAAAAATGGACGAAAACATTGAAAAAATATTGACTATAGACATTTCTTCGAATTTCATTAAAGTTGCATTAATTTCTACCGAACTGAACCTAATTACTACCTTAAAGAAAAAACTTATTGTTAATTCGGAGGATATAGATGGTTTTGCGAAGAATATTGATATGAAAGATTTATGGTTTAAAATCCAAGAGATGATATCAATTCTTCTCAAAAATCATCAAAATGTAATTGGAATATCGACTTGTGCTCAAAGGATTGCTACAGTTTTTGTCGATAGTAAGGGGGAAGTATTATATGGTGGACCAAATACGGATATTCGAGGAATAGATTCTGCTTATCTTATCGAAGATGAATTTTCCGAAGAAGAATTATTCGAGATAACCGGTCATAGCCCGTCATTACTCTTTCCTTTATCACGTTTATTATGGTTTAAAGAAGAAGAGGAGGCTTTGTATAAAAAAATCGCTAAAATATTGATGTTAGATGATTGGCTTGTTTATAAACTAACAGGGATATATTGTTCAGATCCATCTTCAGCAGCAGAGTCTCAATTACTTGATGTAAAAAAAGTTCATTGGAGTCGGGATATTATTGAAGCATTTGATTTTAATCCCGATATTTTTCCCCAGCTTGTGGATTCGGGAACTATTGTTGGAAATTTGGTTCCTAACTTAAGAGATAAATTTAATATAATCCATAACGAAATTCCTATAGTAAAATCAGGTGGAGACACACAAACATCATTACTTGGAATGGGTGCAATTGATTCAAATAGTATAGGTATCACTATTGGAACAACGGCTCCCGTTCAATTAGTTGTAGAAAGACCCATAATTGATCCCAATCATAATTATTGGACCTCATGCCATTCTATTAAGGGTAAATGGTTGATTGAAGCCCATGCTGGAAATACTGGGACCGTTTATGACTGGTTTATTGAGGGATTTCTATCAGAAATATCAAAGGACCCTTATGCTTTGATGGATACTTATCTAAAGGAAACTAAAAAAGGGGAATTCTCTACTTTTGCATTTTTAGGACCAGAACACATGAATATTAAGAATCAAACCTCCATAAAAAGAGGATCCTTCGTTTTTCAACCCCCGAGCTTGATTTCAGAAGAATTTCCAACAATTAAAAACTTTGCAAGAAGTGTTGTAGAAAATATAGCCTTTGGTATATTGGAAAATCACCAAAGTTTAGTTAAAATTGATCCAACCAATAAAAAAACTTATTGTGCTGGGGGGATGGCAAATTCAACAGAATTTAACACTATACTTGCAAACGTGCTACATAATGATATTTTGATCCCATCATGTAAAGATTCGTCTTTTATTGGTGCTGCTATGAATTCTTTAATTGCTTTAAATAAATTTCAAGATCATGGCAAGATTATTGATGAATTACTTAATTATAATGTATGTAAATACGATTCAGAGGTATCAGATTCGTATGCACGTATTTATCTTGAATGGAAGAATATGAAGAGCAAGATTGATAACTTATGATACTCCCTATGTTTTTAAAGAAGACTTGATTATTCTATGCATTAGTAAAATGATTTAACAATGGAAAATTATGTCAGAATTTGAAAATATTGAATCTTGTCTTAAAGAAATAGAAAATCGCTATAATAATACAGAAAAAGTAAGGAGAAAACTTGCTAATTATGATGATACTATTCAGCTTACGTTTTTAGACACAAATCGTAAAGTACTCTATATAATTAATAAAGATCAAGGAATAGAAATCAAGGATAATGCCGTAGATGATGAGGCTCCTGTTAAAATTGAATTTGTATCAGAGCAAATAATGATAGATCTTTTTAATAAGACCCTTGGTGCTGTAAAAGCGTATTCAGCAGGGAAAATAAAAGTTGTAGAAGGACAAATACGCAACCTAATGAAATTGAAAAGTTTGATGTTTTAAAAAAATCCAATCTTTTTTTATTGTAATTTCATTTTTCCTACATGCTATTCTATTTTTTAATCGCTTACATCAATTATATTCAATATGAGGTAATGTGAGATAAAAGCTTTAATAACTGCTAATGTTTCGGAAGAAGTTTTAAGTGAATTAAGGAAGTTAATGGAGGTATCTTATGAAAGTTGGAGAGATACGAGTATCATATATTTTGATTCTAAAGAAATGGTTGAAAAACTACAAGGATATGATGTCTTCATAACAACTGCTGATGATTTGAAAAAAGATGAATTATTTGATAAAACTAATCTTAAATTGGTTATTTCATGTAGAGGAGACCCATTTAATGTTAATTTAAAAGCTGCCACTAAAAATGGAATCCCCGTACTTAATACTCCTTTAAGAAATGTAGATGCAGTTGCGGAATTAACTATCGGTTTTATGCTTATTCTCGCTAGAAATCTAGCAAAATTAGAAAGATTTCTCCATTCTGAAGAATTTGAAGTAACTGATTTTGAAAATTGGATAAACTTGTTTAATAAATTTGTAGGAAATGAATTATTAGATAAGAAAGTAGGGATTTTTGGTTTTGGTGAGATTGGGCGAAGAGTAGCAGAGAGGTTGAAGCCCTTTAAAGTAAAGTTATTAATATATGATCCATATATTTCTGAGGAAATTATCAGAGCTTATGGAGAAATTGCTGATGTTGATAGGATCATGAAAGAATCTGATTTTATTTCAATTCACGCCAAAGCTACAGACGAGAATGATAATTTTATTGATAAAGAACGGATATCATTGATGAAAAAATCGGCTTATATTATCAATTTAGCGAAAGGAAGCCTCATAGATTACGGAGCGTTGTATGATGCATTAAAGGATAATAAAATAGCTGGTGCTGCTTTAGATGTATTTCCAATGGAACCAATTGATGAAGATAATGAATTTTTAAAACTTGATAATGTTATCGTGACTCCTCATATTGGCGGGAATACAATTGAAGTCACAAATCGTCAATCACTACTTCTTTTGAATGATATAAAAAAATGGCTCAATGGTGATACACCAGACCATATATTAAATCCAGAAGTGTTAAATGGCGGAAATAATCAATCAGCAATTATCAATCAAAAAATTTCTTCTTTAAAAGAAGAAATTGTAAATCTATGCAAAACTCTACTTAAAGAAGGACATGTAATTGGTTCAGCAGGAAATGTAAGTGTAAGGGTAAAAAACAAGAATCAAGAATATGTGTTGATAACACCTAGCAGTGTGAAATATGAAGAAATGACACCTAAAGATATATTGATCATTGATATGGAGGGTAAAGTCATTAATGGAGAAAGAAATCCCTCTGTGGAAAAACATCTTCATCTCGGAGTATATAAAGCCAGGGATGATGTGAATGCAGTAATTCATGCTCATGGTATATTTTCAACAATATTAAGCACTCTTAAGCTTTCACTACCGCCGGTAATTGAAGAACTAGTGCCTTATTTAGGCGGAGAAATCTTAGTAGCTGAGTATGGTGAAGCTGGTTCTGGAGAATTAGCAACCAACGTTGTCAATAGTCTTGAAGAAAGAAACGCTGTAATGCTCGCAAATCACGGAAACTTATGTTGTGGTAGTCATTTAGAAGGTGCTTATACAGTTCTAAATTACTTAGAGCGTGGATCAAAAATTTATTATTTAGCAAAATTGCTAAAGGATCCCCATCTACTTCCTGAAGATACAGTAGATTATGAAATGGATATCTTTGATATATTTAAGGAATCGAAAAAGATTTAATTACTCATCTAATTATATAGAACGCAAACCATAAGTGTAAATTTCCATGGAGCATCCTTTTCATCGTATATTAAACTCTTAACTTCCTCAGAGGGTTCAATACCTGAATTATCGGTATATACTTTCCAAGCAATTTTACCTATTAACATATCATCGTTTTGCATTTCTAAGAAATTCTGTTTGATGCCACCCCAATATACACGCTTCATATCCAGAATTTCCTTTATTTCAGGTAACTGAATTAATCCTTCTAATACGAGATTTTCCGTGACATTAGAGAAATGTGAAATAAAATTAGCTGAAACATCTTGAGGAGGTCCCTCATTTCGATCATATAAAAAAACCAATCCAATTGCTTTCATGATGTTAGAGAAATGAATTATGTTAATTAAATTCAGTAATTTAGAATAAATATAGCTTGAGATTATTATCTAAAAAATCTTATCCAAGTTCCTTTTTTTAAAGTAAGAATAAATAAGTATTTGTTTATACAATCAAATTTTTTATATCAATGCAAATAAAACATTTATAAAATGAATTAATATTCTTTACTATCTTAAAATAATAATTAAGTTGATTGTATGGCAGAATTAATAGATGAATTTATTGGAAAACTTTATGATAAAGCTGAAATTGAAAAATGGGATTTACCAGAAAAGACCAAGGAACAAATTGGTTTAAAAGAAAATAAATACTTTTTTTTAACCTCTTCTAGAGAAGAAAAACACGGAATGAAGCATGTACATTTCTCGATATATCCAACAAAGTATGAAATGGTTTATTTTATTTTAGTTAAACTGCCAGAAATTAAACCCCAAATATTAAGCAATGTATTAACTTATTTAAAAAAGTCCAATTATGATATCTTCAACTCAACTGGGTTTTGTTCTCAAGGAAATACTTGTTTTTTTGGTGTATACTTTTCCTACTATGAAGATCTTAAAAAAGGAAAAATTATTGGAGATATAAGTGAATTTGAAAATGTCAAAGAAGTTAAAATATTTAAATATACTTGTATAGGTTGTACCGAAGATTAATTACCAAAATGCTTTTTGGAATTTTTGAATCGTTCCTTCCAAACTATCCTCGATTTCTTTTTCAAAATCAAGGAAAATTGCTACATCTCCTTCCCACGTTTCCAAGATTTCTTTAGGATATAAATCGAAAAAATTGTTAACTATTAATTGTAATTCTTCAATTACTTTTTTCGCTTTGATTTTTTTAGAAGAACTTGCCACGAACAGAATTTCATTTTTCCTTATAAGAGTATATCGTTTGTCTTGTAATTCAAAATTAGAAAGCCCCTCATTTGTTAATTCTTCTGCGAAGGAATTTAAAGCACTCATGAGCCCTCCAAAAAGCTGCTCATCTAATTTTTCATCAAAGACACGATGATATAATACGATACCTCCTTCAGAAATTATATAGAGATCTTGTAGAACCTTAACCATACTAATCACCTTAAAAGAAAGATGTATTAATATAATATTTTGAAAACATCTTAAATTTATACCTAAAAAATTATAAAAAAAATTATTCACTTGCTTTTGGCCGAATATAACCAAAATATGATGCTATCATTCCCAGCAACACGAAGATCCATGCTAAGAAATAAAACAGAGAAAATCCTGGACCACCAAACTGTATCAATAGTCTATCGATCAAAAAATTGAACGGTACTAGTATGTAAAAGATGGACATCAACGCTAGCGATATAAATGCGTTTTTGAAAGTTTTGCCTTTAGCTAACTTGAAAGATTTATATGAACTTATGAAAAATGGAAAATAAATCATTGCCATAAATAGGAATATTAACAAGAATGCGAGCGCATCCGGCAAAGTATTTCCTCTGATATACCCTAACAAGCTAAATGCCATGGTGATAATACCATAAATAATCACGATTATCTTATGAACACGATTATATCCCTTTTCGAAAACATTTACTTTTAGAACGTAGGATATAAAAATAGCAATAGCTAGGAAGAAAAAACTAAATCGAAAATCAACGATTCTAAACACGAACCAAGACTGTAGAGTTCCAGGATCGGGAATAGATGTATCGTAATTATATTCAACTCCTGAATATAATACTAGAACTTTAGATATCCATGAAAATATAATAGCAATCATATAAAACAAGAAGATTGAGAATAAATACAGAGTTAATTGGTGTTTTTTTTGGAAATATTTCATCAATATTAAAACAAGTAATATCACTGTACACGTAATAATTGCTAGCTCAAATACCATTCCAATGAAAACTAAATCGGACATAGTAAAATCATAATATTTGGATTATTTATACTTTAAGTATATACAAAAAAATCGATTCAATTTGGATTAAACCCTTAGTAAAAATGTATTAATAAGGGTTTTAAAGCATTTTTTTGTTTCCAAACTACATCCCCCAAAAATTTTATTGCTTTTTTAATATTTTAAGATATTATATCAATAATTCTAATATAACTCCAATTATGATATCAACTATGACACCATACCATGAGGAATTGAAATTGGCAATTGAGATTGTAAATACTGCCTCAAAAATAACTGAATGGTTTAGAGAAGTTGGTTTCCAATCTTACCAAAAAGAAGATGATTCTCCCGTCACTATCGCTGATTATGCAACTCAAATTTATATAATTAATAAGATCATGGAACAATTTCCTGGTGATCAAATAATTGCTGAGGAGGATGATAATTCATTTTTAGACCATAAAGCAAAAAGATCTATTAATTCTTGTTATGAAGCTTTAAATATTGGAGAAAATATCAATATTGAAAAAACTTTAATGAAAAAAGATAAATATTCTAAACGTCAGTGGACTGTAGATCCAATTGATGGTACAAAAGGGTACCAGAAAGGTCTATCATACGCTATTGGCATTGGTTTTATGATAAATTCTGATCCAAAAATATGCACAATCGCAGTTCCAAACTATAAGAAATTCGGTAAAGCAATTTTTATTGCTGAAAAAGATAATGGTAGTAAATTCGCTATCAACAATTCAGAATTCAAACCAATAAATGTAAGTCCTCAATCTCAACTGAAACAAGCTAAAATGTGCCATTCATTGCACTACGACGAACCTTGGGTCATGGACTTTGCAACACGTGCTGAAATAGCAAATTTCGTTCAAATAGATAGCATGGCTAAATTTTGCATGATTGCAGATGGAACTGCCGACTTGTATGTAAAACCAATGAATAAAAGTAGATCTTTTACTTGGGATTTCCTGCCTGGAATCTTGTTGGTGCAAGAAGCGGGAGGAACTGTAACTGATTTGCAGGGAAATTCAATTGAACTTCAAAATGATAAATGTGTAGTATCAGCACCAGGATTAATCGCATCTAATTCTATCATTCATGATGATATTATAGAAAAATTGAAAGGATCTGAAATTTTTAATAAAAATTAATTATTCATTAACAAAACTAAGTAAATCTTTCTGAATTATTTTAGATCTTGAAGTTAAATTCGATAATTTGATTCCAATTAATCTAATTTTTCGGTTATCCTTGGAAAATTCTTTAAACAATTCGAGTATTATATCAATTGTTTTCTCCTTGTTTTGTGTATGATATGGAAGCGTTTTAGATCGTGTATACGTTAAAAAACCTTCTAATCGAATTTTTAAAGTAATTGTTTTATAGGAAATCTTATCTTTCTGGACTTTCTCATGGAGTTTTTCATTAATTTCATCTAATTTTGTTAATATTTCTTGAAAATCATTAGTATCTTTAAAGAAGGTTCTCTCCTTGCTAATAGATTTTCTATCTCTCATTGAATTCTTTACTTCTCTTTTGTCTAACCCGTTCGCAATTTCCCATGCCCATTTTCCATTTTTTCCGAATTTTTCTATCATCCTATGAAGGGGAATCTTAATTATATCCCCAATGACTCTAATTCCTTGTTTATTGTAATACTCTTTGGATTTTTTTCCAATTCCTGGAATGCGAGTTATATCCATGGGTGATAAAAATTCCTTGAATTCCTCTGGTTTTACAATTGTGATACCATTAGGCTTTTTAAAATCAGAAGCTATTTTTGCGATTGATTTTGAAGACGCACATCCAATGGATACCGTTATACCCACCGATTCATATACTTTTTGCTGCAAATTTAAAGTAAGTTCTTGCACATCGTCAAAATTAACACAAATTTCAGAGATATCGATATAAGCTTCATCAATACTTACTTGTTGAAATTTTTGAGAATATGAATTTATTATTTCCATCACTTCATGAGAAGCTTCATGATATTTTTTAAAATTTGGTCTTAGATATATCCCCTGTGGACATCTTTTAAAAGCCTGAGAAATAGGCATTGCTGAATGGAGACCAAATTTCCGGGCCTCGTAGTTGCATGTACTTATGACTCCTCTTCCTTTTCCATCTTTAGGATCAGCACCAATTATTACTGGTTTATCTTGATAATCAGGATTATCTCTAACTTCCACAGAAGCAAAAAATGCGTCTAAATCACAATGTAAGATGAAACGCTTCATTTTTTACGTAGTTTTATTCAATTTTTATCCACGTGTTAAGTATTTATTTAAATCATTTAAAAAATAAGACATTAAGGAATTTTTAATTTAATTTTTCCTATATATCTAGTGTTAGAATTAAAATATATTTTTAATGAACTCTTAATTTAAATTCATATGGAAACGGATAAATTAGAACAACTTCGTAAAACAGTTGTAAGAGGAGCTCAAGAGATATATAGTAAAGGGTTAGTTGAGGATGGAGAAGGCAATGTTAGTGTTAGGATAAATAAAAATGAAATACTAGTTACTCC
>JAGXNU010000219.1 GCA_019894815.1 Promethearchaeota archaeon | reverse complement strand
TAACCACGTCTTTTTTATTTATAGCCATTGGGACTTCAGAATATACGTGTAATCCAGATTCAAGAGCTGCTACAGCTTGATCAGCATGGAATTGGGGTGGACTAGCAATAATTATGGCTCTAAGCCCAGGAGTATCCAAAAGATCCTCAAAAGATTCTGTCGCTTTTACTTGATCCAATTTTTGAATATATTCACATGTTTTAGGATTCGGATCAAATGCCGCAATTAATTTAGTACGACCTACAAGTTTAGGAGATTCTAATTCGGTGATATGCTCCACCGCATTAAGACCATAACCAACTAATCCATATTGTAATGCTTTTCCCATATTTTATTTTAAGGATTGAAATTATTAATATTTATACAATTTCAATAATGGTTTAGCAAGCAAATTATAATTATTCTAAAATATTTTATATTTTAGATATCAAAAATGGATAAAAAAATTGTCTTAATGGGAGCCGGGAGCGCATCATTTGGACCAGCTACGCTCATGGATATCAATTTAAGTGAAATACTTCCTGGTTCAACAATAGTTCTATGTGATATTGATAAAGGAAAACTGGAAATGGTTTATGAAGTTGTTTCTTTAGATAATAAAAAAATAGGAAATAAATTTATCATAGAGCAGACAACGAAGAGGACAGAAGCATTAAAGGATGCTGATTTCGTAATTTGTGCAATAGAACACGGGGATCGATTCGAACATAGGTGGCAAGATAATACTATACCCCGAAAATATGGTTCAACAGAAAGAATGGCAGAAAATGGGGGTCCTGGAGGATTTTTTCACAGTGCTCGCCAAATACCTGAGATCATTAGAATCGCTAAAGATGTGGTAAGATTATCTCCAGATGCCTATTTCATCAACTATTCAAATCCAATGTCTCGAATATGTCTAGCACTTAAAAGGGCGGTTCCCAATTTGAAAGTATTTGGATTATGTCACCAAATATCATTATTAACAAGAGAGCATCTTCCGAAAATGATGAATCGTAAATTGAATGATCTTCAATTAGTTACTGGAGGATTGAATCATTTTGCTTTCTTGCTTGGGTTAAAAGAAAAAAGCACGGGATTGGATTTATTACCAGAATTTAATTCTAAATGCTTAGATTATTTTAAGGATAAGAGGCATCGGTTTCATTATGCAGATCTAACATTTGAAATATACAAGAGATTTGGTTGGTTTCCCTATGTGGGAGATAATCATATTTGTGAATACTTACAAATCGGATCTCAATATACAACTGCTCAAGACCTCACGGATTGGATTACAAGAATGCATCAAGGAAATATGGGAGGTAATGATCGCCTACGTAGATATTATAAAAGACTCAAGCGAGGAAAATATCCAACAAAAGGCATGTTCATGAAAGATTTTTCTGGAGAACGAGCCATTCCCATAATTGAAGCAATTTTGGAGGATAAAAACACGTATGAAGTAGCAGTAAACATCCCAAATGATGGGATAATTGATAATCTCCCGCAAGATTTAGTGATTGAATGTTCAGCAACAGTAGATAAAGAGGGTCTACACGGCGTAAAATTAGGAAAAATACCAAAGAATATAGCAGCGATACTAAGAATTGAAGCATCCATTCAAGATCTATGCATAGAAGCAATTTTAAAAGAATCAAAGGATCTTGCGATTGTTTGTTTGGCTACTGATGTTAATTGTGGCAGTTTTAAAATGGCAGAAGCCATATTCAATGAAATGTCCGAGCTTCAAAAGAAATATCTGCCAAACTTCAAATAATAAAATAAGATTACTCAAACAAACTCCGGTTTAATTCATTTAAACGATCTTGGTCAATTTTAATTATCTCACGATCATACGTTAATAATCCGTTGACTTCTCCCTCTACATCGGTAATTTGAGTATAAATCGCTGCACTTAATCCATTTTCTATAAATGATTGGAGTTTCTTGATAAATCTTTCATATTTTCTGGTTAATTTATCAGAATCTGAAAAATTTCTATATACAAATTTCTCAGTTGTATTCCACATGTGATTTTCGACATTTAAACCAATTCCTCCGAATTCTCCTACTACAAGAGCCCGGGATTTAGCTTTATCAATATTCGGCATAAGTGGAGTAGGATATCGATGTATATCATAGATATCACCAACTCCATGGTCATACCATCCACTTGCAGAATCGATAAGACGTGAAGGATCTAACTTGTTTATCCTTTCAGTGACTCGTTCAGTGTCAAATTGACCCCACCCTTCGTTAAATGGAACCCAAACAATTATTGAAGTAAAATTATACAATTTACTAATCATTGCTTCAAGCTCTTTATAGTAGTTTAATTTGTCAGTCTCCTCGCGTTTTGTCTGATATTCATTAATATTAACAGGTTGATTACTAATATCTGTAATCCCTCCGTTTGGCATATCTTGCCATACCAATATCCCTATTTTATCGCAATGATAATACCATCTTGCTGGTTCCACTTTAACATGCTTTCGAATCATGTTGAAACCAAGCTCCTTTGTAATTTGTATATCATACTTAAGTGCGTCATCAGTTGGGGCTGTGTATAGCCCATCAGGCCAATATCCTTGATCTAAAGTACCATACTGAAATAAAAATTTGTTATTTAGCTCAATCCGAAAGATTCCATCTATTCCTTTAGAAAGTCTTATCTTTCTCATTCCAAAATAACTATCAATTTCATCAAGAATTTTATCACCCCTCTTAATTCTAAGAAGAATTTTATAAAGATAAGGATCATCAGGGCTCCACAATTGCGGTGATTTAATGCTTATTCTAATTTTTTCATTGATCTTGCTAATATGGGATGTTAATTGTTGATAATTTTCATCGTAAATTACTATTTCTAGCTTATCATTATGTTCAGGAGTAATTACATTTGTTTCAATAGCTATTGATTCGTTATCAATGTCAGGTGTGAGGAAGTAATTTTTTATATACGTTTTTGGTACGGGCTCTAGCCAAACCGTTTGCCAAATGCCAGATACGGCAGTGTAAAAAATAAATTTAGGATTTAATGATTGTTTTCCGTATTCTTGCTTACCTTTATCAGTAGGGTCCCAAACACTAATACTTATCTCATTTTCTTCATCATTCAAGCTATTAGAAATATCAAATTCAAATGGTGTATATCCCCCTTTATGTTCTCCTATTTTATTTCCATTTATCCAGACAATGGTTTCCCAATCGACAGCTCCAAAGTGCAATAATATCTTTTTTTCTTTCCAATTTTCAGGAAGGATGAACTTTCGATGATACCACAATTTTTGATTAGGTTTCAATTTTTTTCCAACACCAGACAATGCGGATTCAATAGGATAAGGAACTAAAATCATCCCGTCATAACATGTAACCTCTGTTGCATCTTTCGGAGAAATTTTATAATCCCATAATCCATTTAAATTAAGCCATTCATCACGCTCTAATTGAGGGCGAGGATATTCTGGAAGGGGTTGATTTGGAT
>JAGXNU010000218.1 GCA_019894815.1 Promethearchaeota archaeon | reverse complement strand
GGTATAATTTTCCCCATATTAATTATACTCTTTTGTCAATTTTAGTAATAGTATGGTTAAGATAAGGTTATTAGAGTTTTGCAAAAACTAGTTATAAGAAAAAGAAAGGAGAAATAATTTTTAGATCTTAAAAAAAAAAATATGGGAAATATTATACCTTATCTTTTTTAAATGAACCAAATAATCTAATTTTGAAAATAAAAACTTGCTTATACCTTGATTTTTATTTTCACGGACAAACCAGGGTAGGACTTCTTGAATGTGCCTTATCCAATCTGGATAAGGTGCCTCTTTTTTTTACAATTTAAAATTCTCTAGTTGTCTTGTTTAATCTAAATGAAAAAAGTATCATTAGTGGATTTATATCAAACTATTTAATATCTACTTGTTCGATCATATATGGGCTCAATTTTCGAATAGCAAATATCATGAACGGGATAAGACCTAATCCGATGAAAAAGGAGAATATAAATGGAGCGTTATAAGATAAATTATCCCACAAGAAACCCCCCATTAGTGGACCGATTACTCTTCCTAATTGGTCAATCCATATGTTTAATCCGAACATTTTTCCTCGATGTTTAATAGATACTCGGCTCATTATTGCTTGAATAAAATAACTATTTGATTCTAATGTAATGTATAAGAATATGAGAATAACAGCAAAATCTATTGGAGTAAAAGTGTAAATTAGCAACCAGATCAGTACAGCTTTGAAAACACCAATAAAAGCAACACTCATGGATGGTGCAATGCGGTCAAATAATTTACCTAACTTTGAAGCAACTAATTGTGAAAGCACTTGGGCGGGAAAATACACGATCATTACAATTATTGGAATAACTCTCTCAGAAAAGCCGGGTAACAAGTTTTCAATTAAATATGCTGAAATAAATGGTGAATAAATTGTTACGGTCATGGAAGTTAACATGATTGCTAGAATTAAAGAGATAAATCCGATGTAAAACATTCTACGATTATTTAACTTAGATTCAACGATTTCAATTTTTGGGTCTGCTTTATCATTATCGACATATATACAATCCTTGATATTATTTAGTACCAAGTTATTATCTTCTAATGAAGCATGATATTTCTCATACGTTAGGTTTTCATCTACTTTTAAATAAAAGCTATGCCCCGCAATTAAATTAATTACAGCAAATATCAATAATGGACTGTACATCAATGGAATATTATCAGGCATGAGGAAGCTTACAAGTGCGAAGATAGGAATGCTGATAAATGCTCCCATCAGAAAGCCATACCCAATCATCTTTCCTCTTCCTGTTGCTAATGCTTGAGTTCTATTATCCTTAGAAGACTTTTCGGAAATTAATGAAAAAAATGGTGGCCAAAAGAAACCAACGAGCAAACCTTGAAGAAAAGTTCCTACTCCAAATAAATAAAGATTGTGTACGACGAGGGAAAACCAGTATAAAAAGTAAGCGACTGTTCGACCAATCGAACCAATCAAAACTAATCGTTTCTTTGATGTATGATCGGTTAAATATGCAATTAAAGGCATCGAAAATAGCCTTGCTAAAGGCTGTAATGCCATAATAATTCCCAAATCAACTCCAGAACCTCCAAAAAAGTAAATTACCACATACGATTTTATAAACATGAAAAATATAAAACCTAATCCATTCCAAAACGTAATCCGAATCATGGAATTAAAATCGGGAGTGGTTGTCTTTAGTTCTGATGATTTCTGACCTTTAGAGTTAAAATTAGATTGATTCAATATATTACCCGTTTGTTAATATCGATAAAAAACTTAATTCTACAATCATATGATAGATAAAATAGAGAAGCACCTCTATTAAACTTCAATTTTTACGAATTCTGGATTTTTACTTGATATTAATCTAATTATAACATGTTTTTATTAACTCAAATGGGCATGCTTAACTCAAAATTAAAGTGTAAAGCATCGTGTATCCCAAAATGATGAGGAAGTGAATCAATGCGAAAATTGAGCCATTTTTTAGCAAGCGCTTGTAATCTAGATTCACCACTTTGTATTTTTTTGCCAAGGATAACGTGAGAAGATCACATGCAGAACCTTGTGGTAAAAAATTTCCTGCCATGTTAACACCACTTATGAAGGCAATGATGATTGGGTTAGGAAAGAAACCTTCTCCAATTATTGCTGAAAAAATCGGAAGAAGCATGATGGTGACGGGTGTACCTGCAAGAAATGCGGATAAGAGAGATGAGATACCTAATGTTATCAGAACGGCGAAATATATGTTATCACCTATCACACTTGCTAAATTTGATGAGATAAACTCTGAAAAACCAAAATGGGATAAAGAATTCGCAAGAATAAACAAGACCGCAAATATAATGATGATTCTCCATGAGATCTCGCTCTTTAAATCTGAGAATTTAGTATTCTTTGAGTGAATAATAAGAAGAATAGCTGCAGATATAATTGCGACAATAGATGGTTCAAATCCAATAAACATGAGTACGAAAGTGGCCAGAATGATGATTATAGTTGTTATAAAGTACTTTTTATCCTCAATCACAATATTAGGATCTAACATTGATAACAGAATCTCCTTGTTTCTTTCAGTTGGCTTTTCCTCTTTTTTTAATATGAACTTATCAATCAAGAATATGGTTATTATTAGCGTAATTAAAAATAAAATACCCATATTCGCAAAATATTCAGCAAAACCCCACCCAAATTCCTCACCTATTATCAAGTTCTTTAAACTAGAGATAGGCGTGAGGATAGCACCGATGTTAATGGTAATAGTCATTCCCATCATGTACGTGCCCGCGGGGATCTCTAAAATTCGACAAGTTCGATATATCAATGGAACTAGGATTAATGAAAGTGTTAAATCCTCAATAAATGCGACTATAGTACCTGTGAAAATGCAGATCAAGTAAAAGAACAATCTATTATTCCCTTTCGTGATATGAACTAATTTTATAGCGACATATTCCAACACTCGATCATTAGTTGCAAAATAAATTATTATCTGTATGGCAAAAATAAAGATTAATGTATTGAAATTGATAAATCCAAGAATCTCTATCTCATCAAGATTCCATAGCATGCGCATTGAAACCACTGCTATGACCCCTATTATTAATGCAAAAGGGAAATAATCTATCTTATTTTGAGAAAAAAAAGCCATTAAAATCCCAAATAAGACCAAAATTAATACTATTGCTTGAGGGTTCATTAAATTGAAAAATGGTTTTTGTTTTAAAAAATTACTTTAATTTAAAAATTGGACGACTTCTTTCATTAAACTAAAAGGACAATGATAAAACAACAAACGCTCAAAGTTAGTGAAAGAGGCGTCATAATTCTTTTCTCCCATTTACTCTTTGAGAGCACATTTGTCAATGTATTAAGAGCAAAATAAAATGCAAGAATCCAGATCGCTATTATAGGAATAATTGGATTTAAAAATATTAACATTAAACCTGAAAGATCTAATA
>JAGXNU010000217.1 GCA_019894815.1 Promethearchaeota archaeon | reverse complement strand
GTGCTGGATCTGTTATTGCTATCCTTTGAGGTACAATAGCATTTCCTAAAGAAAGTTGCTTGTATGCCTCTTCCACGTATTCTAAAGCATCAGCCATGTTTAATAATTCATTTACATCTTGTTTTGACAGTAATCGTACCATGAAGACAAGTATCTACTATTATATTTAAAATTTAAGCCAAATTCTATCTCCCATTTTCGATCATCCTCGAAATTTTGATGTTAACAAATACATTTAGAAACAAAAAATAAAAAGGCATGACCTCTTCATATATATTAGAAAAATATTAAAAAAATATTTTTAATTAAAAATAAAAAAAAATTGCCATGCCAAAGCAGAAAAAGGGCGCTAAAAAGGGTAGAAGGACCTATGGTCCACCATCGGATCAACCAGTAGTAACCCGTGTGAGAATGCCATATAGACGTAACGGAGAGATGTTTGGACGAGTTGTTGAGATATATGGTCAAGAACGGATGGAAGTATTCTGTGAAGATGGAAAAGCTCGCATAGGTAGGATTAGAGGAAAAATTAAAAAGAGAGTTTGGGTAAGGAAAGGAGATTTAGTGATTATTAATCCATGGAGTTTTGAAACGGTCGTAGAAGGTAAAAAAGAGAAATGCGAGATATTTTGGAGATACTTAAGACATGAAGTTGCATGGCTAGAACGGAATAGACGACTACCTGAAATCCTTGATATAAACAACATTCCTCTATAACAAGAAATGTCATTAAATGAATGTAATAATCATTATTTAGTTAATTAATAATCATCTCATTCAATTTCATGAAAAGGTCATCTAAAGTAATTTTTTCTTTAGCTTGGATCTTTGGCATGCGGATCTTATCTCGTGGGTTCAAATCATCATTTTTTTTTGAAATTCCAGAATAGCATATATTTTGAACTGGGATAAACTCAGGATAAATCTCATGATCCTCTAGATAATGGAATGTTAGATAGTGAAATAACAGTGATTGTTTGGAAGAATTCCATGTGGGATGTTTAGTGACCATAAAAAATCCATTATTTATTCTCTCTCCAAACTCAGGACATTCTGTAAAACTTCTAACTTTCTCATGTTCAATCTCAATTAAGTCTTTCCTAAGGATGCTTATATTATTAATTCTTGAGACAATATAGCTTATTTTACTTTTCATGGTTATTTCTTTCTTTTCTTTTTTTAAGAACCTCGTCTAATGCTTGCTGCCTATATCTTTCCTGTTCATCCAAGAAATCTGGATTATTCATATTAGCTTTCATATTTTCCACCATGGCTTGAGCAACTTCATCAGCGGTTTGTATTCTTTTTTCCTTTTTCTCTTCTTTCTCTTCCATAAAAAACAACTTTTTCCTATTAAGAATATTCTTTTCCTTATTTTAATATATCCCTAATTAATTTTATATGAGTTAGGTAGATCATCAGGCAAATAGATGGCAAAAGTGCACTCTAAATCATCATTAAGTGCTGTTTTGATAGGTTCTACCTTAATGGAAAGTTCGAAAATTTGATCCCAATAAAGTTTATACCAACCTGCGCTACAATTACAGAAATCTTTTGTGATTTCTTTTTCAGTACCCTTTTTTAGTGCTCCTCTAATCCAAGGGCAATAGCAAACAAAAAATTTTTTCATTCTATCATCTTTAGCATCTAAAAATTCCCTCATTTGATAAGGAAGTTTGGACACGTATATAAGATTTCCCTCTCTAATCCCTCCAGCCATCATCTGATTATCTCGTACGTATTGAACTATTTCATCATCAATCTTCTGTGCAAATTCTAAAGTTCCTTCATCTCTATGTTTCTCAAGTCTGGTAATTAAATCTTTATGTTTCTTCTCTAGAAAACCATCGATCCCTAATTCTTTAAGGAGTTTTTTATCTCCCTCAATATCATCAGGGGGTCGTCCATGAAGGCATGGTGAAAGGAGGTCAAGAGTGCTTTCTTTCCCTAGATTTTCTTCCAATCTTTTTAAAATAGCCTTTGTGAATTCCGGCTTCTTTTCTGGATGAACACCTAAGGGAGGTAAAGTTAAATCTTTAAAAATTTCATCTCTTAAAGTTTCGCCATGAATTTCAGCTACTCTTGAGAATAAATTATCCATTGCATTATAAGATTCACTAATATCTATTACCTTAGTAATAAATTCATATCTCTTGGAATAATTAGCGTAGTTCATTATTGCCCTAAGGAAATCTAAAACAGAATCTTCGTCCTGCAAGACAAGATAATCAGAATAATCCATTATTTTTTTGGGTAAACTTTTTTCGAGGTTTAGGTTTTCTTTAGATAGATATTTTTCATAATTCTTAATTTGTTTAATATACCCTGTAATCAATTGACTCTCGACTTTTTTCTTTTCCAAATATTTTTTAAATTCAAATTCATTCATGACTACTCAATTAATAGAGCATAATAGTAGAAATATTAATGTTTTGAATTTATGAGAACTCTAAGCTTAGCTAATATATTAAATACTGCGACATTAAGAATTAACGTTTAAACAAATTTTGAAAAGATTTCTTTTTAGCTTCAATCTTATCTTTTACAATTTCACCAGACAAAAGCAATGCAAGACCAATTTCATTCTTACTTAAAAATTGATTTGAACGAGAGCTCAAGATCATTGAGGCTATAATTCCATAAATAAATCCAGAAATCCAAAGAACAATTACTAAGATATTTACTTCAATTCCTAATGAGGTTTTAAGAGAGGTACTAAGATATTTATATAAAATTGCTACCAATAATAAGAATAACATTTCGATTATGATACCCATTTTGACTAAGCTTGATAATATTTTCGTTATTTTACCTGTATTTTTTTTTTTAAAAATTCTTGAATCATGAATACCAAAAATAAATTTCTTACTAAGCGTATATCCACTGCGAAATGTTAAAAATACAATAAATGCACCCAAGCTAAAGGGTTCTTCTAGAAAATAAACATTGATCCCTCCTACAACAATCCAAATAATTACATTAACGATAGTGAAAACTTTTCTTGACGAAGATTTGAATTCATCTTCTGTTTTTAATATTTTTTGTGTAAAATGTGTTACTATCTTTTGAAATAATGAACCTATCGCAATGAATATATTAATTAGAATAATTGGTGTTAGAATGATACCTGCTATAATTATCTCGATAAGATCTGACATAGTAATCAATAATAATTCTCTTATTAATTAATCTACCCAAAAATCCTTTGCTAGCTGTCTTCTAGTTGGCCACAATCCATCTTTTTCAGTAAATCCGATTATACCCTTGCCTTGATCGGCGTCCTTTATTTTCCACATTCCGCTAACAGCTCCAGTTAAAGCACCGGATAAAACTTCAAACCCTTGGGCAGTATACAAATCGCATTCTACTCCACGGTTAATAATAAATTTAAGCTGACGCATGCCTTGTTGGTTTTTGGATTTGAGCACATCTAATAACAGTTCTACTTCTGTCTCTTATACACATCTGAC
>JAGXNU010000216.1 GCA_019894815.1 Promethearchaeota archaeon | reverse complement strand
CAGTTAAACCTTCAAGCATTTCGTTCCAGATAATTTTTGATTTGTCATAATAGAAATTTGCTTTCTGTTTAAGACGAGTAATTTTCTCCATATTTAATGGAGTTATTGAAGATTCCAATGATGCCTGAGCTTTAAGTTGACATGCCTTTCCCATATCATAATGGAATTGAGCCCTTAACTGTTGTTTTTTCTTTTCATCATGTTTTCTAAGATAAAAGATTCTTTTTGAAAGCTGTGAAAGCCCAGCATATAGTTTTGAAGCAAAATATTTGTTATTTGTATTCTCTTCCCTGAGAGCCGCAATACTTTGAGCTAAAACTCTCGCTTCTTCAGAGTTCATTTCTAAATTCTCAGATGAGAGTGTTGTGCCAATATCATTTTGATATGTATTTGCAGCGCTAAAATATGCGGCAGTTTTATACATTTTGCTGCATCCTACCATTGCGACAACAGCATTTTCCCAATCCTCTTCTTCTTCGAATTTTTCAGAAAGAATTCCGTAAGCTCTTGCCATGACCCATAATGATCTAGCACATTCAATCATGAGATCCTTTATTTCTATTTCTCGATTGTTTTCACTGGGGTCAATATAAGTTTGCGTGATATCTAAATCTCTTAATATCTTAGCATGGTTTTCATTCATGTAATTGATATTTAGGATCTTGGTATATTCTAATACCAGATTTAAATCATCCAAAGTAAAATTTTCTTCTTTAATTAGTGCGTTGTCTAAATGTTTTGATTTGAAGTGGAGGTAACGAATTCTTTGCATTACCTCTTCCGTAAAATAAGTCATCTTTTTAACTGTTTGTTGTTAAATTTAAGTTATTTAAAATAATTCATGCATCACTTTAAAACTAATCTATATAAAATTTATAATAACCACTTGCTTTAACAATTTCAAGGATAGATAAAAGTGAGTAATACGGAAATTAATCGAATTTTTATTTTTGAATTTATATCTGGAGGTGGATTCAATCACGTTGACATCCCCATATCCTTATTTACTGAAGGATTTGGAATGTTAAGGGTAATAGTTGAAGATTTCAAAAATCTTGGCTTCCAAATTAAGACGTTAATAGATTGTAGAATTCAACACATGATTAGATATTTAAAAACGGATTTTACTAAGGAAATAAATCAAAACATGGACATCTTTCTTGAAGTAAAGAAGGCAGTCAAAGATTGTAAGTATGTGTTCATTATAGCACCTGAATTTTCTGGTATCCTATATAACTTAACTAAAATAATGAAAGACCAGAATAAAATAATTCTAAGTATGAACTTAGAAGCAATTAGATTAGGTTCTTCCAAATTTGAAACTTATAAATATTTTAAAGCTCAAGAGGTATCTACTCCACTAACATATCATCTTCCTTCCCACTTACTTCACAAAGATCATATTATTAAAATAGTTTCAAAATTCAAATTACCAATAATAATTAAACCAGAGGATGGTGTTGGTGCTGAATCAATTTTCTATTTTGAAAATAAATCTCAGATATCTTCTTTCTTCACATCCAACCAAAGCCATTTTGAATCAGATAGAGATTACATTATACAGCAATATGTCCCGGGAAAAGATTTGAGTGTATCGATTATAGGAAATTCCCAAGGGTCAAATATTTTATCGATAAATGCTCAATTTGTTGAAATTAGTAAATTAAACAGTAATTCATCTTACTTGGGAGGATATACTCCCATATCGGATTATGAAAATATTAGAAAAATTTTAAAAAAACAATTTCGGCAATTAAATTTGATAGGATTTACAGGATATTATGGAATTGATTTTATTCGAAAAACCGATAATTCTTTAAGTTTCATAGAAATTAACCCGAGATTGACAACATCTTATATTGGAATTAGAAATATCACCAAAAAGAATCCGCTTTTATTAATTTTACATCCAGATATGGATGTGAATAATGTCGTAGATCCTAATCATGAGTATTTATCACATTTCTTTCACTTACGTTTAAGATATGTAGGGGAGCTCCCATTCACTGAAGTAAATGAGGGACTAATTCCTCAAATCATAAAAGAAATTCCTCATATTGTATCACCTCCATTAGCATTGAATGAAGATCCTTTGTTTGCATGTTTTATTGCCACTAAAGCAAAAAATTTGAAAGATTCAAAAAAACAGAAAAATCGCTTAATTAGCGCTTTAGAGAAAAAAGAATTCAGAGTTGTTAAATAGATAGCATTAATATGATAGAAAATCCCCCATAATGCAACAACAGAGAAATTATGAGTGAGTTTTCAATTTTTAATCGTTTATAACTAGTTATACTATATGTAAGCAACCATAATGACCAAACCTGGAATATTATCATGATTATATTGTCGAATATTCCTATAAAAGTAAATTCAATAATCATTAGGGCAAGAAAAAAATAATGGATTATCAGATATAATACTGAAGGGAGAAAAATAATAGAAAACGTGCTCAGGAATTCTATTGAACTTCCTTTTTTTTTGTAAAAAATCCGGCATATTGCTTCAATAATGCAAAAGAAAACAAAAAAATTGAATATAAAGAAAAGGAAATTAAAAAGGGGCGCGTATGGTATTTCTGGAATGGTTCCAAATAATAAAAAGAAGGGAAATAATCCATTTAAAGCGCAAAAGATCCCCCCTAAGATTAAGATCATTAAAGAAAATATGATAACAAGAAGATTTGGTTTGCTGTTGGTAACTAGGATTCTTTTTGGTGTGAGATGCATTAAACCTTTCAGAAGAAATGAGTTGAAATCTTTTTTCGAAATATCAAATGATATGGATCCCATATTGCTCCTAATCGAATCATAAGCTCGTATTCCCAATTCTGTAAGATAATATTTTTTATCTGATTTTTGTTTGATTAAAGTTGAAAGTGTATCAAGATGGTGATAGATTGTACCTGTACTTACATTTAATTCTTTTTTCAGTACTGTAAATGAAGAAAAACCATTTTCACCAATTAGCTCTATTATTCTTCTTCTTATTTTATGACCTAAAGCATAGTAGAAATTTGATTTAGAATCTTGGTTTCCATCTTCATTTTTCGTTGATTTGTTCTCCGGATTAATTTTAACTCCCTTCCTCAAGATTATTATTCAATTTTAAAACATTTAATATATCTAATAAGATTAAAAGAGCTCCAATAATCGCAAAATAAAAACCTATCTCAACACTAACAAGATAAGGGAAATCTTTAGGTACAATTTCAAATATAAAAATTAAGAAAAATCCGAGCCCGATAAAATTGATGATTACTGAATTGAGTTTATACTCTAATTTATACAAGACAAGAAATGTCCCAATAAAACAAATAATTCCACTGATTAGAGGAAATAGATAAAGAAATGAATCCTCAATAGCTACTGATGTCGTGATCAAATATATATTGATCAAGGTTAATCCAGAATACCAAGCTGAAAATTGAGATACAATCAAGAGACAAGAACCAACTATTCCTATTAGTCTCAAATCAATATAC
>JAGXNU010000215.1 GCA_019894815.1 Promethearchaeota archaeon | reverse complement strand
GTCTATACACCGGCGCCTTTGGTCCGATCCGCTTATATAACAATAAATATGCTCTCTCACATCCCGCACCTAGCAGTAAAGAAGAAATGATGGCTTATGAGGAATCAATAACTCCCGAACAGCGAGTAAAAGATTTAGGAGCCTATGACAGGGTTTATACAGGAGATATGGAAAACGGGGCTGTATTGCTCGGACAATCGATTGGAATTATTGATAGTATAGATGGAGTAAATGACATCATTGAGAGAGTAATGAAGGACGCAGAAAGTGCTATAAGGAAAAACGTATCCATGTTAAAATAACCCCATTTTCTTTTTTTTATCAATGGGTTATAAGTATACATTTTAATTTCTGATTGGGATAACTTAACAAATTTATAAATCAAAACTTTTATCAACTTTTTTTATTTTTAATTATTATATTTTAGGAAATTAAGAATAATGGAGATATATTTAAGTTCTACTTATTTCATAGATTCAGATTCTGATATCGTTCGACAAACCGCTAATAATATTGTTAAAAAGGCGATAGATCAGAAAGAAAAGGCCATCAAGTTATTTTATTGGACGAGGGATGAAATAAAATATGATGCCTATAGTCTTTCTTCCAAGAGAAGGAGGTATAAAGCTTCAAAAATCATTCAAGAGGGAAAGGGATGGTGTGTTCAGAAAGCTGTTTTACTAGCCGCTCTTGCTCGAGCCGTCCATCTCCCCGCTAGACTCCATTTTGCGGATATCCGAAATCATCAAACTCCTGATAAGCTGAAAGATATGATTGGCACAGATGTTTTTCTGTATCACGGGTATACTGATTTTTATTTGGATGATAAATGGGTTAAAGCAACTCCTGCGTTTAATAAGGAATTATGTACTAAATTCGGATATAAAGCGGTAGAATTTGATGGAATTCATGATGCAATCCTTCCAAATACCACTTTAAGCGGTGATAAATATGTGGAATATTTAAATGATAGAGGAATAAATCATGAACTACCGTTTAAAGAAATTATTCGTACCTTTTTTGAATACTACCCTTTTAAAAATAAGTAAAGAAAAAAGAAAAATTTTATTTTAAACTGTAGATCTGGCATCTACATCTATACTACCAGTGGTAGTACTGCATGCGAATGTATATGTATTGACAAGGGGGTAATTATAATTCAAGCTTGTAAGCACGTCACTTAAATATGAAAATTCTGTGGGTAAATATACATAATCAATGCTTCCAAGACCCGCTGAGCTAACAAATTGAGCACCAACATCTATAGTTTCATCTCTGTAGATAACATCAATACTTCCAGTAGTTGTTTGTATCGTACTTGTGATGTTTGCAGCCATATCATTAGACTGACTGATATCTACAGTAATACTACCTGTTGTGGTCATTAAATTTAATGCGGTATCCTTGGTGTAAAGAGTATCAACCATGTTTAGTTCAATACTTCCAGTTACAACACTTCCAACTAAACTATCACCTAACACACAAGATGTAAAACCCATATCCATGGAACCAGTAATAATCTCGAAATCTATTCCTTGTTCAAAATTAGAAATATCTGCGGTTAGATCTAAACTTCCAGTAGTGGTGCTTAATTTTAAACTACTTTCAAAAGTTGAATTTTCTAAAGTTGACAAGGTTAAAGACCCAGTAGTCGTAGCTAAATTGACATCACCGAGATATTTAGTGTTTTCTTTAGAAATAAAATCAACAGAACCCGTAATAGATTGCAAAGTAAGGTCATTTAGAACGACACCATTTGCAGTAGTCATTTTGATCGCACCAGTACTCGCAATTGCTGTAAGATTATAGATAATATCGGTTCTCAACGTCACGTTAATAGTGATATCATAAGATTTAAACCAATAAGAAGGATCAAACCAAATATCTGGCAGAGTTTTCAGATAAAACTCGTCTTCTAAGGGCCACCACTCGGTATCTGGTACAAAAAATGCTGTATAGTCTTTCCCTTCCATGAATAATCCAGAAATCCTAATCTCAACATCTACTGTCGCATAGTGAGCTAAATTAGAGGTATTATATTGAAAATTTATCTTGCCTATATCTGTTTGAATTTTTAATGACTCAATAGGAGAAGGAACGCTAGGATCATAATTAAAACTGGTTTGTTTTTCTATACTTCCAGATGTAGCAAAACCAGTAATAAAAAATCCAATAGTCCCACCTACCAATAGGGCAGAAATAAATATTATAGCTATCTTATAAGTTCTCATTTTTTTTCATTAAATTTGAATTATTTATAATTAAGAGTAATTTAATTCGATGATATTTAAATGAAATTTAATCCAATATTTGATGCTCAGAAGACCTTAAAAAAGGAATAATTAAAGTTTTTTTAATATTGAAATTGCGAAATTTCTAGCTCTCTCAAAATCGGTATCAACAGGAATGAGATCAACTTCTTATTATGCAATATTACTAAAAAAATAATTGCGATTATTGCTTCTTTAATTTATCAAATGATTAGATAACTGATAATTGAACATCATGGAACAAACACATTTAAAAATAAATAAAGAAATCTGTGGGACTCCAATTGAATTAAAAGAAGATTATTCACGGGTGAGGCTTAAAACTACATCCGATATGATAGTTGATAATTCTAACTTAATTCATGGTGGTTTTATTTTTGGATTAGCCGATTACGCAGCCATGGTTGCAATAAATCATCCTAATGTAGTATTGGGGGGTGCTAATGTTAAATTTTTAAAACCAACAATACTCGGAGATGAATTAATCGCTGAAGGCAAATTAACTAGAATCGAAGGTAAAAAGCACGTTGTCGAAGTGATCGTTAAACGAGAAGATCTCATAATTTTTAAGGGTGAATTTTATTGCTATATCCCAGTCACTAATGTATTGAAGAGTTAATTAGCAACGGGTAAACTATAGAAATCTATAAAATTTTGGACATTAATATTACTTTCTTTTAAGAGGAGAAATATTGCTTATCATACACCACCAGGTTGTGCGCAACTCGTGCCACTACGATTGTACTACAATGTGAAATTTGAATCCTTCGGTGATATTGTTGTACAGACTCCGCTTTACTGAAGTGTCACAACCAGATATGAGAATTGTTAAATTTCAAAATAAAAAACTTAAAACTATTATTCATTTTGTGTTGAGATGTTTTTGAAAAAAAAAAAGAGGTGTTAGGAGATACACCTTGACTATTAGGTTTGAAGTTGTTATGGAACCAATTTTTCCATATAATTTGTCAAGTAGGTTACCCCGCCGAAAACCGGAATTCCATTTTCCATAACTCCAGCAAAGGCCCATCCATCCCAAATTTCTTCTTCAAAATTCTCACCATTAGGACTCACCATCATAATAATGGTTGCCGGGCTCCATTTACCTCCTGTATTAGGCAAGGTATTTAATTGACCTCGATGTACTATCGTCAAATCTGTATCTGTAGTTTTAATCATTCCAATGCCCACAACAAGCGAAAGGTTAGTCCATGTG
>JAGXNU010000214.1 GCA_019894815.1 Promethearchaeota archaeon | reverse complement strand
CCTTATTACAAATTTTTTTCTTCAAATAATTTTTTAGATCTCTCTAACTCTTCTTCCATTTCTGAGTTCGATAAGGGAGGAGCTTGTATTTTTTCACGCTCAACATATTCCATCATTTTATAGATAGAAACTTTAGCTAGAACTGCTGCCTCAGCGAGACTTGCAAGTCCCTTTCGGTATTTCTCACTTACTTCTTTTAATCTATACTCTTCGATTTGAGTTAATAAGAATTTTCTTATGAGTGATGAACGGTCAATTCGCTCTTTTTTACTTATTTGATTTAATTCTTCAATTTCTTTTTTATCTAATCTTGTTGAAACTACATCTGTCATTTCTTAAACCTCTTCAACATTTTGAATTTTTTGTAAATAGAATAGAACGGATTTTGGTTTTGTTGCATTTATAGATTCTAACTTCTTTAGTATTTCTAAAAATTCAATTTTAGTAAATATTTTTTTTTGAAATTTCAAGTAAAAAAATGAATCAATTCTCATTGCATCTAAATTATTTTGGTGAAACTTACGATACGCCCTATCATCTGACGTAATGCAAATGCCTTCTTCTTTTGCTAAAATGTAACAACTAGTCTCTCCAGGATCAACAAAGCGAAATAATTCGCTAGATACATCAATTGATATAACAGGAATGTGAAATTCATTTAATAATGATTCAGCTTCAAATGCATCAGAATATTGATGTTTCTTACCTTCAGTGATTACTTCTTGGAAAACGCTGGAATCTATTATAACTGGTTTAAATACCGCATGCATAAACATCTTAAATAAGTTCGTCTTGACTAAATAAATAAGTGTACAAGCATCTAAAATCCATCTCATTACTATCCATATACAATCACGTACTTATATATCTTACTATTGTATACATTCATTAAACTTAGAATCGCAACTGCATTGGGAGGACTTTCCATTCTAATAATACCCGTTCTCTGGAACTCAGGACTTGATGTATTCAGGATTTTCATAGTTGTCGGCAATACAATAAATGCACTTTGTTTTTTGTAGGATCTTTCATAATTAAGGAAAGACCTGAATTATACAATACCTCATATAAGAATGCGAGTACCAAGCAAATTTTCAAGCAGTTCATCATTGTCAAGCTCAAGAACGATTTTTTCTTATATATTGTAAATAAAAAAAGTAAAATAATAAAAAAATTCAGTAGAAATCTTTTATCATAAAATCTAAATTAAGGTCAATCAATGTGTCTTTTAAAGGAATCTAATAAATTTAGTAATCTGATTAGATTAAATCCAGACCCTTTATTTTTAATGGAGGGCGAGGTACAGTTCTGCGGTATTTTACAGCGGGGTAACCTAATGTAAAAGCTCCGAGCACCATTCCCTTTATTCCTAAGATCTTTAAAATTTCCTTATTTGCAACAACGGCTCCTTGAACCATTCCGATCCAGCATGTCCCAAGGCCAAGGCTCTCAGCTTCTAACATTCCATAAGTTAATGCGATTCCCGCATCGTTTGCCCGTAATCCTACCATCACCGTGCTTTTTTCAACAACCCTATAATATAAAACGATTACATGTGGCGCGTGATAGAAGAGATTCCGTCCTATTGATTTAAGATGCTCGAGTGCTTGCTCTGCTGATTGAAATCCCATGTAGGGATAATTGACTTTGACGATTTCATCACTCAATTTCTGGAGTTTATCAGGATCAGATAAAATTATGTATCGCCAAGCTCGAGCGTTTGAAGCACTTGGGGCATATCTCATGGCTTCGAAAACTTTTTCTATTAATTCTTTTGGGACTTCTTTATTCTTATAGCGCCTGATTGAACGTTTAGCTCGAAGAAGCTGAAGTAGTTTTTCACTTTCTACAATTTTTTCAGGTGAATCAATTCCCGGGAATGTTTCTACATCATCTAGGTTCTTAGTTATAATTGCATCTTCACCACAAATTGCTATACAGTGACCACAAATATTGCAAGTGCTTAAATTCTCATTAAAAAGAACTTGACCATCTTCGCCGAGGTAAAAATATCCACGTCCACATTCTTGGATACATAGCTTACAATTGGAACACTTTTCTTTATCAATACCAATAACTGACATAATAGTTTAATTTAATTTAGTTAGTTCAAGTGTTTTTTAGGAAAATTAAAGGTGCCTAATAAAAAATTGGGTAATAATCCTTTCTAAAAACATTTATAAACAATAAATATTCACCTATATTCAAATAGGTCTATTCCTAATAGATTTTAAAACTAATAGCAAATTTGCTAAACTTCAATTAAATAAGAAATAAAAATATGAGATTATTTATTGGTTTGAGATTGGATATAGGATACGATATCTGAAGTCATTGATCCCGGACCAAATACATTACCAACACCCATCTCTTTTAATCTATCGAAGTCTTGAGCGGGAATTACTCCACCAACTACAATCAAGATATCCTCAAAAACTCCTTTTTCTTTTAATATATCGATCAATTGTTGTGTGTAAGCAAAATGGGCACCTGAATGTATACTTAAGCCAATCACATCCACATCTTCTTGAATTGCTGCTTCTGCAATTTCTCGAACGTTTTGAAATCCTCCAAAAATGAGTTCCATTCCAGCATCTCTTAAAGCACGTGAAACAACGATGCCCCCTCTCCAGTGACCATCAATCCCCGGTTTACTCATTAATACTCTAATCTTGTTTTCTGACATTTAGTTTTCCACCTATTTTCTCCTATTAAATTGCTAATGGAGGCTCCCAGATTCCATAAATTTCTCTATAGATATCACAGATCTCTTGAATCGTCGCCCCTTCCTTAGTTGCTTCCATGATTACGGGCATCACATTTTCTTCCTTTTCACAAACTTTCCTAAGTTCATCTAAGATTTTCTCTAATTTTGCATTATCTCTACGCTCTTTTAGCTTTTTGATTCTATCTAATTCAATTTGAATGCTTTCGGGATTGGTTCTAAAGACATCTGTCACTGTATCATATGGTACGTTATATTTATTTACTCCAATCATTATTTCTTCTTTATTTTCGATTTTAGTTCTTCTCTTATGGAAAGCATCCCGCATTTCTTTATACAACCAACCCGAAGAAAGTGCCTTATCAATGGACCCAACTTTTTCAATTTTAGCCATGTAGTTCCATACTTTTTCTTCGATCTCGTCGGTTAACCATTCAACATAATAAGAGCCCGCTAATGGATCAATAGTGTTTGTTATTCTCGTCTCATCTGCAATTACTTGTTGGGTTCTTAGTGCAACAAGAGCAGCTTCCTCACTAGGTAAACAAATCGCCTCATCATATGAATTAGTATGTAAGGATTGGCAACCTCCTATGTTCGCTTCCAGACCTTGAATTGCTGTACGTACTATATTGATCATTGGTAATTGCGCAGTCAAGGAACTTCCTGCAGTTTGCACGTGAAACTTGAATTGTAGAGACCTTGGGTCTTGTGCATCGTATTTATCTTTCATTAAAGTTGCCCAAATTCTCCTCGCGGCTCGATATTTAGC
>JAGXNU010000213.1 GCA_019894815.1 Promethearchaeota archaeon | reverse complement strand
ATCTACCACTAGTAGGAGCATTGGAACCACAAAAAGGACCAGTCATGAACATTAGAATATTATCAGGTGATAAGGGCTCTGTATCCTTTTTTATACGGTTATATAAGTATCTTGCACAATAACCTGCACCACCAAGAAAATTATTAGCGATTTCAGCATCTAATGGTTCTTCTTCAATTACTTTTGCAGTTAAATCAACAACTAATATATTTCCAGTAAAACCTTTCATTATTCTATCTAACTCCTTAAAAATCTAATTATATAATTATAGGAATCTTTGCTATTTGAATATTTTATTAAGTTACAAAGAGAGATCAAAAGAAGCGATCTAATTCTATATAAATAATTTCACGTTTCTTTGGGCTAATTTCTTCAAAAATTCCGGTACTTCGCCAAATTTATTACGTTCTATATTTAGATATTTCAAAGCAGGCAAATCTCCGATAGTTTCTGGTAATTTGGTAAGGAGATTAGTTCTTAAAAAAAGATATTCTAAAGATTTCAAATTACCCATTGATTCAGGAAGATTTTTGAGTTTATTATTACCTAAATATAAATAGCATAATGATTCCAGATTTCCAATTGTTTCAGGGATTTGAGATAATTCATTGTAGTATAAATAAAGATGCATGAGTGACTCTAATGAACCAATTGAATCGGGTACATCTATTAAATGGTTTTTCCCTAAATCTAAGGTTTCTAGATTTTTAAGGGCTCCAATTGTTTCTGGAATACTTTTTAGCTTATTGAAACCAATAATCAGATTTTTTATCAAAGGTAAGGACCCAATCTCTGGTGCTAATTCAGTTAATTGATTAGATGAAAGATCTAGCTCCGTTAAAGATTTCAAAAACTCTGTTTGTTTTGGTAATTCCTTTATTTGATTTTTACTCAAATCTAAAACTTCGAGAGAAGTTAAACCACCAAAAGAAGAAGGAAGATTGGATAACTTATTATCATACAAATCCAATTCTTTTAACAATGAGAGATTTCCTACTGATTCTGGAAGATTTTCAATTTCATTTCTATCAGCTTTTAAAACTTCAAGACGGGATAATGATCCAATTGATTCGTGTAAGTTTTTTAAATTATTTTTTTTTAATTTTAGAATTCTTAAACAATTTAAATTGCCAATATCTGGAATTTCTTTGATTTTGTTATTTGATAACTCTAATCGTATTAATGATGTAAGCAAACTAACACTATCAGGGATCCTTGTTAAATTGTTTAATGATAAACTAAGATTCTCTAATTTGCTTAGATTACCAATTGATTCCGGTAGTTCTACCAATGAGTTAGAAGATATTCCCAAATAGCATAAATTCGCCAATTCGCCAATAGATGTTGGAAGACATGCGATTTTATTGTTCTTTAAAAAAAGAGAAGTAAGAGACGATAAATTACCCATGGAACTTGGAAGGTCAATAAGCTGATTATTTCTTAAATTGAGGCGTTTTAGAGATTTTAATTGTCCAATTGTTTCAGGGAGTTTATTTAAATTATTATTGATTAAATATAATAACTCTAAGGATGATAAAGATCCAATAGAATCGGGAAGGAATTCAATAAGGTTTTCATTTAAATCTAATGATTTTAAATTTTTAAGATTCCCAATAGCATTAGGTAATGTTGTAAGTTTGTTTTGGCTTAAATCTAATATTTCTAATGAACTTAAATATTCAATTTCTTCTGGTATTTCTGAAATTTGATTTGATTCTAGATTTAATTTTGTTAATGAAGAACATGAAAGAATTGTTTTTGGTATTTTTGTTAAAGTATTTTCGCTTATATCAAGTTCTTTTAAAGTAATTATGAAACACGCATTTTCTGGAAATAGTTTTATCTTATTACCTCTTAATAATAATTTTTCTAAAAAAGCAAATACATTAATCTTTTCTGGAATTGAGGTTAAATGACAAGAAAACAATGAAATTCCATTGATTCTATCATTTTTTAAAGTATAGCCAAATGTAAAACTATCAATTGTTGGAACTTCGGGTATGGGTTCCCCTATCATTGTTTCAAGATCCTGTAAAAATCTTCGTTCATCTTGAGGAATCGACATTATTTAGGGCAATTATTAAAATTGTGTGTAAAATATAATATTAGTACTCAAAAAGATAATTGAAATTTATAATATTTATGCTTTACATTTTTGAAAAAAGTAATTCTTTTTTTGAGAACTTAAAAAAAATAGAAATATAAAAAAAATAGAAGTTTAGAAATCAACATCCTTTCCTTCAAATGCATATTCATAGAGTTTCCCAAATTCCTCGGAATTGGCAGATCTTGGACCAAGAACGCTTGAAGAATCTTCAAAACAAAGATTTACTAAAACTTCAATATTTTTATCATAATCCTCCTTTGTAGTTCCCAGTTCCTTTAAATTAAAAGAAAATCCAACTTTTTTTTGAAGTTCTTTTACTTTTTTTATGACAATATTTGCTGACTTTTTGTTGTCTTCATCCCAATTTGCCCACCCTAACTGTTTCGCCACTTTTCCAAGTAAATCTTCAGTTTTATCTGCTTCATCTGGGTTGTTTAAACAGTACTGTAATACATAAGGGAGAAAAATACCCACTGCTCTGCCATGAGGGATGTGGAAGACGGAACCCCATGAATGCCCAAGAGTATGTGCAAGTTGTGCTTGAGAATTACCAAAAGCTAATCCAGCCATTGTAGCTGCTTGATGCATGTAATCTCGTGCTTCCATATTTTTACTATCCTTAGCAACTATTGGTAGATACTTGAAAATCAATTCAATTGCTTTTAGAGCCATTGCGTAACTAAACTCATTTTTCCAAAGAGATGTAATACCTTCTAATGAATGTGATAAAGCATCAAAAGCGGTATCTACTGTCAGTTTAGGTGGCATTCCTACTGCAAAAATTGGGTCAACTATAGCATAGGAGGGCATTAAACTCTTATGCAAGAAAAAATGCTTTTTCCATATTCCATCAATAAACCTAGAGATAACACTTATGTTAGTTATTTCTGCTCCAGTTCCAGATGTAGTAGTGATAGCAACCAATTTTGACTTATTTCTCAGTTTATACAGTTCCCCGTTAAATGGATGGAGATCATCAAGAACAAGTTCAGGGAATTCATATAAACCCCATACAACCTTAGCAGTATCCATAACTGAGCCACCACCTAAAGCCATGACCAAATCAGGGGCATAATCGATACATTGTTGTCTCGCGGTTAATACTTCATCTTCGTGAGGATCTGGTTGTACGTCATTAAAAACCATATATTTTTTTCCAAATTGGTCTAATTTTTCAGTTAATATCTTTAAATAACCTAATTCTTCTAACACCTTATCTGTTACAATAAATACTTTTTCGCCAGGAATATTTTCAAGGAAATCTATGGCATCTTCGCCATATATAATACCGGGGCTATAAAAAAACCACATTTAGTTTTTCACCTAATACTTATTTTTGGAGTTATATTTAATATAATTACTTACGTTCCATAAAATATTAATTAATTGCAATAAAG
>JAGXNU010000212.1 GCA_019894815.1 Promethearchaeota archaeon | reverse complement strand
GATATTACCATTGGTCAAGTTCGCAAGCTCGATGGTAAGAACACCAGACCCACAACCTAAATCAAGTAATCTCGGTTTTTCCATCTTGGGAAGTAGTTGAAATGCCTTTCTCGTGTATTTAAGAAAATTTTCCCTCAATTGTTGTGTATATGATTCTTTATATGACATTTTTTTTCTTCTTTTTATGTGTTTTTTAAGTTGCTTGTGGATCAATTTCTTTTCCACAGCTACTACATTGATTATAATAGAACATCAAGGGTTGTCCACAGTTCTGACAGATCCACAATATCTCTTGCTCTTTAGACCATTTTTCAAGACTCAACTTAGTCATCTCTTCAATATTATCAGGGATTTTATGGCGATAATTAAATCTAGGATCGCATGGATGAGAATCTATGAGTTTTCTTTTAATTTCCTTACAAGGAAAATCATTACACTCACCACAGTATTGAATCTTCTTTAGTTCAATGCAACATTTACGAATCTTGCAACTCCATTTTGATTTTCTATTTTGGTTTTTATTATTAGATCTACATCCCAAGCATGTCTTCTTTTGATAAGAAGGACAAGCTCCACAATATAGACCACAATAACTAATTTTTTCACTCAAATTTAGTACCTCCTTATTCTATATTCGGGTTGATTTTATTACCACAATCATAACATTCGGCATCGTGAACGCAAATCTCGCCACCACATTTGGGGCAAGTATAGAGCTTTTCTTGCTCTTGGAGCCATTTCTTGACTCCTACTTCTTCAAGTCTTTTTAGATTCCCGATCATATTCACAGAATACTTTTCTTGATAATAGCTATCTATTTTTTGTAGTTTTTGACAAGGAAAGTTTTCACATTCATAACAAAATTCTAATTCTCTTTTTTTTAAAGCAGGACAATCTCTTCTTATGAACGTGCAATTTTTGTTCCTAATTCTACAACCTTTACAGCCTTGTTTATACCCTCTTTCTTCTAATAAACCCTTTTTTGAGAGGAGATATTGCCGACAAGCACCACAGTATATCCCACATGGTGCTGCTAAGTTTTTTTCACTCATCTTTTCTACTCCTTGAAATTTTTAATTTCAATAGATTTTCAAACAACATTTCTTCAATGTGTAGAATAAGAAGGATTCTATGATTAAATATGAACCGCTTGATTTAGAAAAGCATGAAAAAAGCTAAAAAAAAAAATGAATTTATGGTTATAATTTCTTAACCTTCTCTCAAATTAGCCAAAAAAAAGATATAAAATTTAATCCTATATTAATTAATAACTTTTAACAGCTCATAAAGGGTTAAACAATTATAATTATGAGGATTAACTAAAAATGGATTTAGAAGCAGAAAATGTACTTACATTAGTTGCTGAGAGAGCTCAGCTAGCAGAAGGAGTTGAAGGAGTTAGATCAATCCTACTCACCATGTTTCGCTTTCCTTCATTAAAAAATAAGAAGGTTTCTCAGAAAACTGGAATCGCAATCCCAGCTCTTGCAGCTGTCCGAGGGGAATTAGTAAAAGCGGGGATTATAGAAAAGAAAAATTATCTTGGCGAAAATGGTAGAACTTGGATTTGCGAAAATTTGAATTTAAAGTTTGATTATGATCCTCTTCCAAATAATTTTAACTCGTCTTTAACTGAAATTCCTGAAGAATTTGCTTCTATTAATAAAGTCGAAGAAATTTTAAGCAATCGCCCTGAACCAGATTTTGCTTTAGACCAATCTCATGCCATTTCTTCTACAGTAATAAATCGTGCTCTTTATCTCTTAAAAAACGGAGATGTTGAGGGAAGGAAAATAGTATTCCTTGGGGATGATGACGCTACTTCTTTAGCTGTTGGACTGTTAAACTTAGCAGAAGAAATAGCTGTTGTAGATATTGATCCTAATGTGGTTGAATTTCTTTCAGAAAGAGCAAATACCCTTTCTTTAAAAAATTTTAGAGTTATATCTCATGATCTTAGGGAACCATGTCCTACAAACATTTTAAACCAATTTGATGTTGTTGTAATGGATCCCCCTTATACAAATGATGGTTTACGCTTATTCTTAAAAAGAGCTAAGCAAGTTTTAAAAACTAGCATAGTAATTGAAGATAAAGAACATAAAGTTATAGGTAAAAAATGTCTTCTATGTTTTGGAAATAAACCTCCCGAAGAAATGAAACTCATTCAATTATCAATTTTAGATCATGGATTTATTATTAAAGAAATGATCCCTTACTTCAATATTTATAAAGGCGCAAGCATATTAGGTCAATTTAGCCATCTGTATTATTTAGAACTAACTGAACCAAAATCAACAGAGGATACATTAAGTTTAAAATTAAATCCAATATATACTTCTGAATTTAAAAAACACAAAGAAATCCCCTTCCGTCCAATAGGGTTTCATTTTATAGGTGAAATGCACTTTAAAAATCAAAAACAACTACTAAAAAACGAAAATCTCCATAAAATCTTTATTGATTCTTTAAATCGCGCTGATTTGATTATCCTTGATGTTTATAATCATGTTTACAAACCATATGGATTCAGTGCTGTCGCAATTTTAAAAACAAGCCATGCAAGTATACATACATGGCCAGAACATGGTTATATCAGTATAGATATATTTATATGTGACGAGTTATCAAAAGGATTGAAAGTTATAAAAATTCTGAAAGAACAAATTCAACCATCACGATCTGAATTTTTCTACATGGAACGAGGCATTGAGTCAAGTATAGAGTATAAGCCTGTTAATTTTGAAAGTGAGGATACATAAGCATTATATCAATATTATCTCTCTTTTTAAGTAAAAAATCATAATTTATTCAAGTATAATATCATTTTCGCATGACAGAATTTATAAATAAAACTAAAAACCTAATTGGTACATTAAACGAGAGATCACTTCATAAGGAATTAAAAGAGGTTTATAGGAATCCAGGAGACGAATTAGAGGTTAAGGTAGGAAAATACCATGTAGATATTGTGAGAGAAAATCTGTTAATAGAAATCCAAGTAAAAAATTTCTCTGCTATTAGATCAAAGTTAGAAGATCTCATTCAAAATCACAAAGTTTTATTAGTACATCCCATAATTCGCGATAAATGGATTTTGAGTGTAGATATAAAAAGTAATCAGGTGATACGGAGGAAACTTTCACCAAAACATTGTTCTTTTGAAAATATTTTTGAAGAGTTATTACGGATTCCTCATCTCATATCACATCCAAATTTAATAATTGAAATAGTATTAATTCAAGCAGAAGAAACCCGTATAAATGATGGTAAAGGAAGTTGGAGAAGAAGGGGATGGAGCATCCAAGATTTAAAATTAGTTAAAATATTAGAACGTAAGGTATACTCAAACTCTAAACAATTTCTCAAGTTAATTCCAGAGGATTTAAACGTTCCTTTTACAAATAAAAACCTTGCAAGTTATCTAAAAAAGCCCGTTAAATTAGCTAGCATGACGACATACAGCTTGAGAAAAATGGGTCTAATTGAGGTTGTTGGTAAAAAGGAGAGATCTCTACTATTTAAT
>JAGXNU010000211.1 GCA_019894815.1 Promethearchaeota archaeon | reverse complement strand
ATCCACATGAAGAATAATTTTTTCATAAGATATATCTTCTCCGCTCGGTAAAACTTCTACAATATATGCATCATCCGTTTCTTGTAAAAGTGTTTTTTCATATTCTTTATCTTGGTAATCCATACTCATATCTTCATAGGAGAGACCTGTTCCCATAAATTCATCACTCTTCGAAGAACCGGCAATTCTTCTTGGTTTATTATAAGCAGGCATATATAAATATATTTTTTCGCCATCATTGATATTTAGAAGTGTAACTCCTTTTACAGATTTAGGAGAAAGAAACCTTACAAGCGTATTCGTTTGATCATTTTCAACTTTTTGAGAGAACATGACCATGTCTCTGACTTCTTCATTCCCATCCTTGTCAGTGAGAATCATTTCAGAAATTGTCTTTTGGGTAGAATAATCCGGAGAGGTTTCATCTATTTTGTCCATAATTTCGTCTGCAGTTAGAATTGTTTCTGTTCCTGCGCAGGCTACAATGCTTAAAAAAAACAAGCAAACAGTTATCATCGCAAAAAAATATTTTCTTATTTTCATTATTTTGACTCCTTTCTTATTTTAAAATCGACTTTATCCAGTAATATTGGAAGAAGTAATAAAGTGTAAATAACACTGACGATCATGACACTTCCAATTAATTGACCAAAAGCTGCCATCATCCCGATGCTGGATAAGGTAAGTACAAAAGTACCGGCAGCAATAGATATTGAATTAAAAATGATTGCCCTCCCTGTTCCGGCTAGGGTTGTTTTCAGCGCATCTATTTTTTCCTTGCTTTTTAGTTCATTTTTATAGCGGGATACAAAGTGAATGGTATAATCTATTCCTGCTCCTATAGCAATACTTGCTACCATCATGGTAGATACGTTTAAGGGTATATGAAAAGCACCCATGACGCCACCAGCGGTAATGACCGTTAAAACAAGAGGAATAATAGAGTAAAATCCTATTTTAAAAGATTTAAATTGAATGACTAACATGGCAAATACCATTAAGAATGCAAGAATGATACTCCTTATCTGTCCTCTGAACAGACTGCTATTGATCCGGTCTGTAATGACCGGTGTTCCGCTAAGCCGTAATGAGATTTCGATATTTCCGTTGCTATCCGGAACATAAGCCACATCGTCAGTTAAGTACCATAATATGTCCTTATCTTCATCGGTTAATTGATCACCTAAAAAATTTTCTGCCATTAATTGTGCAACTTTTATTTTTACTCTTTCCCGGGCTATATTGCGGGAATCTTCCAATATTTCCAACAAATAGAAAGCATCATCTTCAGTTAATTCTGTTTTGTCTATGAGTTCATCAATAAAGAAATCTGCTGATTGGTTATTTTGGATGTAAGCTGAAAGCAAGGGAGAGATATCTTCTTTGGTTAATCCTAAATCTTCGATTTCCAGAAAAGAAAGGGATAAAATTTCATTTACAAATTCTTGATCTTTTCTTTCAAATTCATTTATGGGTTGAGCAGCCAATCGAATCAATTCTTTCTTGAAGTCGTCTATATTTTTTATCTCCATACCTTTTGCCTGTAGGGAAGAAATAATTTCATCTGCGATATATGGGTAATAATTTGTACGTTCTTCTTTTTCTAGTAGTTGTAGATTTATTTGTTTTACTTTTTTAGGAATAGTATCAATAAATTTTCTTATTTTTGCAATGGATAAATCTATCGCAATTGACATCATTTCTTTGGCCTTTACAGATACCAACGTATCTTTATCTTCATCTCCCACCATAGAAGTAACGTATTCGTTGCCTTGGGCAAAAAACCAGAGATTATCAATTTTTTGCTCACTTGCTGGTATGATCTTTTTATTTTCCATTGCATCATTAAGGTCGATTAAAAAATCACTGATTGAAGACGGCTCTTTTAGTGAAGGGAGCCGTTTCGAATAGTCCTCAATTTTTTTTATCTGTCTTAGGACATAAGGATTTTTAACATTATCAGCTTCGGTGTAAATGTAAAGTGTATCTACTCCGCCAAATTTATCCTTGAAGTAATTCAAGGTTTTTACAACTTGGCTCTTTTCTCCCAACCTTGATTCAATGGAAGAATCAGGTATGACCTGAGTAGCAAAGCCGATTCCTCCTAAAACTACGGCTAATACAATAACGATAACTATTTTTCTTTTTTCTGAAACCAAATAAAAAACGAGATTCAATAATTTACTGACTAAATCGTTAGAATTGGAAGAAAATTTTTTATGTATTTTAGGAGGAGGAAAAAGTTTATAAAAAGCACCCAGAAAAAATGTTGCCAGTATAAAAGCGAAAAATATCCCCAGGGCAGAAAAAATGCCAAATTCGGTAATGGGCCTTACGATGGCAGCAGAAAGAGACAAAAAACCGGCCATAGTCGTCAAAGCACTCATTAATATGGGTACGAAAGTATGCCGGAAAGCCATTTTGACTGCTTTAAGCGGTTCAAAGCGATATCTCTCTTCATAATAACGGCTTACAAAATGTATTCCATAAGCAGTTGCCAGTGAGATCATAATAACCGGCAGAATAGCAGCTACCATGGTGACTTTTCTACCGGTAGAAGCGATTAATCCTAAAACCCAAACCGAAGACATAAAAGCGACAAAAAGAGGTAATATAACTCCCCGAACACTTCGAAAGCAGAAGAAAAGGACAAAGAGCATGATAAGGATAGCGACAATACCTAAGCTCATGGTTCCCCGGGAACTTTCTGATATTTCTGCACTCATTAATGGCATACCGGAGTAATATATTTTTGTAGCTTCTCCTTTTAAAGGTTCAATGATTTTTATGAAATTATTTTTTAGCTCGCTTCCAGAATAACCTTCTTTTAATTCTAGGACTAATAGTGTGACATTTCCGTCCGCAGATATAAATTTACCCTTAACCATATTATTTTTTAGAAGTGTGTCTTTAAGCTTCCTGGCTTCTTCATTATTTTCCGGAAAGATTTCAACTAAATCTTTAACTTCAAATCCATATTCAGTGCTTATAATTTCAGGCATATTCAAAAAAGAAGTAACCGATTTTATATAGGAAACGTTGTTTAATTCATCAATAATGTTTTTTACGCTCCTTAGATTTTCTACTTGAAAAAGTTCATCATATTCCAGAGAGATTACTGCTGTTTCTGATTGCGAACCACCGAATTTATCCACGATTTCACGATAAAACTCTATATCCGGGTCATCTGCAGGCATATATTTGGTAATATCATCTTCGATAATTAACTTGTTTAATTGTGAGCCTGCCAAAATAGTGATGACGATGGTTGTTATCACGATTGGCCAGGCATATTTTGTAATAAGATCGGCAACTTTTTTCATCATTTTGCTTACCCTTTTACCCTCTCAATATTTTTTTAACTGTTTTTCATTATAACTGACTGGTCAGTCGAATGTCAAGAGATTAACAGAGATTTATTAAATATTTTTTAGTATAAAATAAAGAATTTTCTTTTCTTAATACCTAAAATTTTTAGATATAGTTTTTTTATATCTTTTTCCGAGCATTGCTCTATAAGATTTTTAATG
>JAGXNU010000210.1 GCA_019894815.1 Promethearchaeota archaeon | reverse complement strand
GGTTACATCTGCTCGATTAGAGCCCACCGATCCTATTCCTGCAGAAGAATCTTTTTGCAATGAATGTAAGTTATGTCAGAGCGTTTGCGCTTTAAGAATGTTTGGAAGTGATGAACCAGAATATCTTACTATTGGCGGACATACTTTTTCATGTGCAACACGAGTTAATTTAGTAAGATGTCAAGTAGTATGTGGGGGTCTTACAGGTTTAGATAAGACCGGAAAATGGTCTACATGGTCCCCTGGGAGGTATCATTATCCTGAAAATGATAAAGAAGCAATGCGGTTATTGGCTACAGCGATCAATAGTGCTTTAAAATGGCCAAGCAGTGGAGATGAAATTGGTCTTAGCATGGAAGTATTAAATGAGGAAGATAGGGAAAAATTGTTAGAGGCTCTTGGAGAAAATAAAGACAAACTTGTTCAAATCATTGAAGAAACCAAGCTTACATGTGGAAATTGTCAGCTTATATGTTGGGGAGATCCTAAGGAGACTGCTGAGAATTACCGAATTTTAACGAATTCGGGATGCGTCCTCCAAAAAGAGACAGGGGAAATTATCATCCTCCCTCATGAAGAAGCTGAGCGCGTATTTAATGAGATGAATCCAAAACATCAACGATTGTATTACAAGGAAATTAGCAAAAAAAAGAAGTAACTCTCCTTCTACTCATTTATTAGACACAATTTACAAAAATAAATAATTGACTGTTAATCAATCTAATTATCACAAATTAATAATGAACGATGATTTGGATATGAGTGAAAATTATGATGTAATTATTGTTGGTGCTGGAACCGCTGGAACATATATGGGATGGTTATTGGGAAAATTAGGACATTCAGTTTTAGTAATGGATAAAGATGAAAGAAATGAAGTAGGGAATCGTCTTGATATTATTCATTTTGAAACCGATCGAATAGAAAAAGCTGGAATACCTCCGTTTAAGGTAGGAAACCCCGATTGCCTTGAGATAAGAGACAAATCAAGAGTAGTAACCCCTGATTTTGAGAAAACTATAACTACTCAAGCTTTTCAAACAATAGTTCGTTTGTCTTATTTTCTCCAGAGAATGTATAAAGTAGTAGAATCAGATGGAGTAACATTGAAGTTTTCCTGTAAGTTTCTTGATCTGATTTTCGAGAATGATAAGATTATTGGAGTAAAAATAGAGGAAAATGGTCAAAAAAGAGACATTAAAGCGCGATTAGTCATTGATGCTTCTGGAACCAGTGGAGTTATTAGAACAAATCTCCCTCCTGACTATGGTGTTGAAACCTTTAAATTAGGTCCCCAAGATGTAATGTACGTGCTACTCCAATATCTTAAATGGTCAAAACCTGATGATCCACATCCAATCTCAGATACTTCACATATTTATTATCTACTATGGTTCGGCCCTTCTCACACGGAAGATAGTGCAATTTTAGGTGTAGGACAACCGGGTTCATATGAAAATGCGAGATTAACTCGAGAAGCATTTTTAAACAGAGCAGATCTTCCTCCATATGAAATTTATAAAGAAGAAAAAGGTTTTACTCCTTATCGAAGACCACCTTATTCGCTTGTAGGACATGGATTTTTATGTATAGGTGATGCTGGTGTTATAACATATCCATTTTCAGGTCATGGGGTAACGGCAACTTGGATGTTATGCCTAATTGCAGCTGAAGTCATTGATAATGCCCTTAAAACAGATGTTTATGTTAGTAGAGAAAAGTTATGGGAAATTAACGTGAGATACTTCAGGGATCAAGGAGCGAAATTCGCAGCATTATTCACTCTATTATCAGGTATATTGAACTTTGATGAAAAAGGATGGAATTATTTCCTAAAGAAAGGATTGATTTATAAGACTGGTGAAGATGATGAAATACCTGAACCTAATAAGGAATATGAGGAAGACATGAGCCTTGGTGAATTATTGAAATTCCTTGGAAGCCTTCTTGGAGGGTTGATCAAGGGAAAACTATCTTTCAAGAATATTAAAAGATTCCTAAATGCTAATGGACTTTCTGGTAAGATTAAGAAACATTATGAAAAATTTCCTGAAAATATTGACGAATTCGATGGTTGGGTCATAAAAGCAGATAAATTGTGGCAAAAGAAAAAAATATCGATTAAAAAATTGCCTAATGTTGAAGTAAAATATCATTAGAAGTTTTTAATTACCAATTATATCTATTTTCCCTTTTTCATTTTAGTAAAAGATCTAAGATAATTTTAAATACTCATAGAGCTAGAATTTCTTATAGTTTTTTTTTAAACAACATTAAACAACAAAATCATAATTGGTGAAAAATTTTGGCTTCAGGGAAATTATTTGCTTTAATAGCGGCAATATTAACTATCTTAGGCACTTATGTCTTTGCAATAAATACTGGATCCCTCCCAAGTACAGTAGGATCGGGAATAGGTTTTATACTTAATATACCAGATTTATTCACAGAAGCTGCTACCTATGCAGGAACTCTAAGCATTGATGTTATGATATTCTATGTGCTTTTAGCAGTTTTTATTGTCTTTCTAGCTGCTGGCTTATTACAACTAATTTTTGCAAAATCAAAGATCCTAAGTTTAATATTCTCACTCTTTCCATTAGGAGTAGGTTTGATGTTTATATTCTTGACTTACTCAGATTTCTTGGGAATTAAGAGTGATTTTTTCTCAACGTTCTTTGAAGGTGAGCATTACGCAGGCTTTTATCCCATACTATTAGATCTTGGAGGTTTAGCTTTAGGAGCTTATTTCATAACTGCTGGTGGTGCTTTAGGTCTCATCAGTACGTTTATGCCACGAGATTAGTAATTTAAACTTCTTTTTTTTTATTTTATCCTTTTAATATAAGTTAAATTTGAGAGATCCGCTTCTTCATTTAAATTAATGAAGGATTTTAACTTATCATCAAGCAATTTAATTTCGTTTTCGATTGAGACATATTTAATTTTCATTTTAGCCTGATCTAAGAGCTTAGATAATTTAAAGCACTTGTTGCTTAAGTTTTCTTGCGCTCTTTTTAGAAATGGGACTATTTTATAAATCGCAAATAATGGTTCTACATAATTATTATCCCATATAGGCATGCATGCATCATTATATGCGAACTGTTTCATCATGAAATTTATTACGTCTATATTAAGAAATGGGTTATCACAAGAGAGAATAAAAGCAAATTGATAATTTAAATGGTACAATTCTTTAAATGCGGTATATAAACCAATTAGAGGGGATCTTATATTCTTATTTTCAATGATGTCATAATCATCGATAATAAAAGCAGTTATTTTACTAATATCCACGTCATGTATATAATTTTGAACTTGCTCACTAGTATTAGCTACTAAAAAGATAGGATAATTTAAATTTGATAATTTTTCAATCTGATGTGTTATAAGGGGCTTTCCATCATGCATATATAGTCCCTTATCGCTTCCAAATCGTTTACTCCTTCCACCTATTAAAATTACGAAGGCAAAGTCTTTAATATTTTGGCTTATATGTGAGTCACTTTTCTTATTAATTGCTAATAAC
>JAGXNU010000020.1 GCA_019894815.1 Promethearchaeota archaeon | reverse complement strand
GCTAAGTTTTTTCATAGATATTTCGCTTACATATCGATTCTTGTTAGCATCTTTCCAATCCATATCTACACTAGAAAAACTACTTCCATTACCAAAATCTATAATACCTTTATCGTTATCTGTTAGAGCACGCCAAAGATTCGGTGATAAAGGATGTGTAATTAAATCAATGTTATTATAAGTGTATTGCTCAATTGATCCTGTTACTTTACCTATGTGAACCTTAAAATTTACACCTTTAACCTCATAACAATCTTCTAATTCATCAATATGAATTTTATCTATTTCTTCCAATTTTAATTTAGAACTCTTAGGGACATCAAATTTTATTTCAAATTGATCCCAAGCAACCACATGATCCTTTTTAGCCCAAAATAAATCTTCAGAAAGCTTGAATGATATTAAAAGGTGATACTCCGCATTTAGTGTGGATTCTGGAGTCTGAAAGGGTATTTTTATATCTAAATATTCACTTGGGGGCATGTCAATAGTTTCGATATGACCATCTTGTATTTTAACACCATTTTCGGTTAGAATCCATGTTAAATTAACAAAACTGAGATTTTTAAATGAATATTTATTTTGAATTTTAAATGTTCCCTTCAAGAGATCAATAGGATGTACTTTGATATTCTGATAAACTTTCTTAACCTCATGTAATGCAGGATTTGGTTTACGATCAGGCATGACAATGCCATTAATACAGAAATTCCCATCATTTGGTTCATCACCATAATCACCGCCATAGGCCCAATATTCTTCACCTTTATCTGTCTTTTTTCTTAGGCCTTGGTCAATGAAATCCCAAATAAATCCTCCAATCGCATTTGGGTATTCCTCAAAAACGTCCATGAATTTTTGAAAATTGCCTAAACTGTTTCCCATTGCATGTGCATATTCACAAAGCACGTAGGGCTTCACAACACCCTCAGGTAATCTATGTGAAGCACCAAAAGAACCATATTTCTTCCTTTTTATGTATCCTTTAAGTTGTTTTGGAGATAAATACATGTTACTAATCATATCAGAAACTTCTTGTTTGAAATCTCCTTCATAATGGATTGGTCTTGTTGTATCAATTTGAAGAGCTGCTTCTTTCATTTTCTTGAAGTTATCTCCCATTCCGGCTTCATTGCCTAGTGACCATATTAATATGCAAGGATGGTTCTTATCACGTTCTACCATGCTCACCATTCTATCAACACATGCATCAGTCCATTCTGGTAGGCTCGAAGGGAGAACATCCCTTAATCCATGGGATTCTAAATTGCATTCATCTATTATGTATATTCCGTATCTATCACATAACTCATACCATTTAGGATGATTTGGATAATGACTTGTGCGCACAGCATTAACATTATTTCTTTTTAATAACTCAATATCTTTCACCATCAATTCTAATGATATCGTCCGCCCATTGTCGGGATCATGTTCGTGTCTATTAACACCTTTTAAAAGAATTGGTTTACCATTTAAGTATAGCCCAGCATCACTTCCAATTTCAATTTGCCGAAACCCAAATTTACAATGTTCTACTTCTATTACGTTATCAAGATTATCTTTCAATTCTAATATTAAATCATAGAGATAAGGTATTTCTGCATTCCATTTTTTTGGTTTTTTGATGGTTTCTTCTAAGTTTAGTATTATGTTGGATTGTCCTTGAATATCAAAATTAGTTGAGAGTAATGAATCTGAACCCAATAAATCTTGACCTTCTTCAAATATAGAGACTTTAACTTCATAATTCGACTTATTCTCAGTGCCAAAATTATGAAGTTTAATTTTTACAAATAGTATAGTATCTTCATATTGACCATCAAACTCACATCGAGCAAAATAGTCACTGATATGAATTTTAGGCGTAGAGTAGAGATATACATCTCGATAAATACCACTAAATCGCCACATATCTTGATCTTCGAGATAAGATCCATCAGACCACCTATAAACTTCTACCGCAATAGTATTATTTTTAGGATACACGTATTTAGTTATATTAAATTCAGCAGGAGTCATGCTTCCTTGACTATACCCCACTTTTTTGCCATTTATCCAAATATAAAAGGCAGATTTAACTCCCGCAAAATGAATGAATATTTCTCTCCCATCCCAATTCTCTGGTAAGTTAAAATGGGTTACATAGGATCCTACGGGATTATATTCATGATCAATACTTGGGATATTATCCGTTTTTACACTATAAGGATAATTTACGTTTGTATAGATTGGAATTCCATATCCTCGCATCTGCCAATTACTTGGAACATCAATCTCATCCCAATTTGACACATCGAAATCAAGTTTATAAAATTCAGAGGGTCTTTCTGATGGTTTATTAACCCAATTAAATTTCCAACCCCCATTTAGTGATTTATAATAAGTAGAATCAATATCACCCTTTAGAACATCATCTACATTAGCATATGGTATCAAAGTATTATGTGCAGGTTCTTTATTTCTACCAAACATCCTACTATTTTCCCAATCATTTGCTGGCATTTTAATAATATTCCTCTATTCAATGAAAATAGTAGTGATTTATGAATTATTAATTTTTTAATTGAGTAGTTTTTAATTGAGAGCATGAATCTTTATATTTCTCTCTATTTTAAAAGATCTTATGTCAGATAAAAAGAACAATCCAATCATTTTTGATCGAATGTTATTTCAAATAAAAGTAAAGGATTTAGACCGTGCTAAGAAATTTTATGAGGATTTATTTGGGTTTAAAAACATCTGGTACATGAGTCCAGAAGTTGGATGGACAGAGTTTGAACTTCCAGGGGATAGTCCTCATCTTGGTTTAAATACTATATTAGAAGGCGAGGAATTTGAAGAAGACTCTGGAACATTCACGATTCAAGTAAAAAACCTCGAAGAAACAAAAACTTACCTTGAAGAACAGGGTATCGAAACAACAGAAATAACAGACATTCCCGACATGGTATCCTACTTTAATATCACGGATCCAGAGGGAAATAGGGTTCAAATTGTCTCAGACCCGAGGATTTCTGAAGAATAAGAAGAAGATATTGTTTAATTTTCATGGATTTGGACAATTGTCATTGCTTTTACTATTCGAGTAAAATCAGTTGATTCTATAGTATCATTTTTAGGTTCCCATCCAAATAGCATCTTAGCTGCTTTGCCACAATTTTCTACATACCAGTGTAGAAAATCTAATTTTTCACTGTCAGAATTTATGATCTCTATTCGGGGTTTAAAACCATGAAAACCTATTCTAATATAAACATCTGATGGATTATTTTGAATATTTTTAAGCCAACCTGCATCAAGTCCTCTGGCTGAAATTACAGTAATCACGTCTTTAACACGGCGGTACTCCACAGGCGTTCTTCTCTTTTTCCCAGTTATCCTACCTTTAGTTTCCATGATTAAAAAAATCTTTCCAAACCCAAATAATGGTAAGATTTTAGCTCGATATAATGGAACCATAAACATTTTATTTAACAACCGCCATTTCTTTAGAGTTTTCTTCTTATTTTCTTCGTTTTCATCCATCAATGCAAACACGGGAGTACCAGGACTTGGAAGCATCTTTTTTTGATGGTTATTTTCACTTGAAGCTGTCATTGATCTCATGCTTTATAATTTGAATATAAGAAATTATTTTAAAAATATAACCTTAATTAGGTTTTTGAGTTTATTATGTATTAATTACTTTTATTTGATTATTATGAAAGAAAGGATGAATGTCTTGTTTATTATTTGTGATCAGCATAGGGCAGATCACATGAGCTGTGCTGGAAATCCGGTATTAAAAACCCCTAACCTTGATAAGCTAGCTAATGAAGGCGTTCGATTTACTTCTGCGTTTGTTGCGAATCCTATATGCATGCCGAATCGATCCAGTATTTTCACGGGATTATATCCTAATATGCATGGTGCTCGTACTGCCGGGATGAATTTGCCAATGAATGTCCCGACGTTTACCGAAACCTTATTGGATAACGATTATCATACCGTCCAAATAGGAAAGATACATTTGCAATTCATGCTCAAAAATCTAATTGAAGGTGCTAAATCTTTTGAAAGTGCAAGTCATTGGATGCGTACTGACGAAGGCCGCGCGAAAATGAAAAAGGAACTTCCAATACCTTATTACGGATTTCAAGAAGTAGAATTGGTAATTGGTCATGGAGATGTGTGCACTGGACATTATTTCGATTGGTTGGAAAAAAAAGCGCCTGAATTAATTGAAGTAATAAGAAAGAAATCTCGGCAGAGAATGTATACTAAACCCATGTATGATACCGAAATACCTGAAGAATATTATCCTACATCTTACATTACAGAAAGGTCCATTGCCTTTCTTGAAAGGTATGGAAACGGAGATTATGGTGAAAAGCCGTTTTTCTTAAATGTTTCTTATCCAGACCCACACCACCCCGTTTGCCCTCCAGGTAAGTATAAAGACCTATACAGACCAGAAGATATTGAACTTCCTGGTAATTTTAACAATTTGGAGAATTTAAAGAACCATCCATCGTTAGGACCACGGTTAAACATCCCATTTTTCCGAGCAATGATATTAAGAATTGCAGACGAAGAGGAAGTTAGAAAATTCACAGCTGGAACTTACGGTTCTATTGCCATGATTGATGATGGAATCGGTCAAATTTTAAACGCGCTAGAAGAGTCAGGTCTGGCAGATAACACGATTGTTATTTATACGGCAGATCACGGAGAAAATATGGGCGAGCACGGCCTAATTTTAAAGGGCCCTGCTCCTTGCAAGGGACCATTAAACGTCCCCATGATTTGGAAAGTGCCAGGAGTTACAGAAATTGGAGTATCTGATTCTCTCGTGAGTTCGCTGGATATTTCTAAAACAATCTTGACCCTATTGAAAATCAATAAAAAAATGCACCCTCCAGACATGTTAGGTGTAGATATTACTCCTGTCTTAAGTGATCCTAACGCTAAAGTGAGGGAGAGTTGTTTCATCGAACACGACGAAGAATTAGATAGTTTTAATCTAAAAGTAAGAGTAAGGCATTTGGTCACCGATGAATATAAATTAACGATTGATGAAAGCGTCCCGGGATATGGTGATTTATACGATCGAAAAAAAGATCCATTAGAAATTAATAATTTATGGTACGATGATAACTATAAAGATATACGTTATCAATTAATTGAAAAGTTATTATTTGAAAATCTAAAAGCTCAAAGTCGTTATCCTAAAAGAGAAGCATTATCTTAGGTAAAAACTAAATAAAGAAAATACAAATACAAAAAAAAAATGATTTACAATGATCGAAACAGGAACATCTTCCATTGAAGATCAACTTAAAAAATTAGCGTTAGATGAAGGTGCTGCCTTAGTAGGCATTTGCTCTGCAGAAAGTATAAGAGATAAGGAATTTTCAAATCCCAATTATTTATTGCCTGGAGCTAAGTCAGTAATCAGTATCGCAATAAATCTTAATGACGAAGTTGTTGAAAAATATCTTTCGAAAGAAGACCAAATGGCGTTATGTCTTGAAGAGGGGATTACAACTAAAAATCTAAAGAGAATTGCTGAGAAAATAAAATTATTCCTTGAAGAGAAAGGGTTTAAAGCCATAAACTGCGACTGCAATTACGATTATAGGAACATCAATAAGAAGAGTAAAACTACTATTGTATCTTCTTTAAGAATGTTAATTGATTTAATAAACAAAGAAAAGGATGAGAGTGTTGAGCTTAACAAGCAAGAAGAAAAGTCGTTAAAGTTTTTAAAAAATGCGATAATCCCTGGTTTAAGAAAAACCCCAATGAATTTAATGCCTTCGTTATCTCATAGATGTGTTGCTGAAGCAGCAGGTTTGGGAAGAATTGGATGGAGCGGAAACCTAATAACTGAAAAATTTGGCGCAAGAATCTTGTTGAATTCAATTATCACGGATATCAAACTAAAACCTGATAAACCACTGGAAAAAAATCCTTGTATGATATGTAAATTATGTGAAAAATCGTGTCAGGGAGGGCTTTTTGCAAGAGATGAACAACAAACTATTATTATCGCTGGTATCGAAGAAATTATCGCTAAAAGAAATAATTACGCCTATTGTATTGCTATATGTAGTGGTATGGCAGGACAGAATAAATTCAAAGACTGGTCAACATGGTCACCTTTTCGTTTCGATGATATAGAGAAACTTCCTCTTGATGATACTGTTATAGAGCACGTTCAAAATATGTTTGCTAAAGGAATTGAGAAAGGGGGGTTGGAAGCTGAAAATGTATATAGACTAGTTGAGAATAGCTATATAGGACGTAATAATAAACCTTCAGAAGATTTTAGACCAAGTTGCGGTTTTTGTCAACTTGTTTGTGGGGCAACGATGAAAGATAAGAAAGAAAGCTATAATAAAATCGTCAATTCTGGTTGTATTGAATAATTTTTTTAAAAATCCAATAAAAAATATTTAAGTGATAATATGAACGATTTAGAGAAATATCGAAAAATGGGGCAAGGTTTTATTGATAATTTAAAACTTTTAACTTACCCGATTGCCGTCAAGCTAGTTAGACCAGGTGAAGAGGTTTCTTCAAACGCAATTCATCCTCACAAAATGTTTGGTCATGACGTTCCTGCGTGCTTAACGTATACATGGTGTCGAAGATCAGGAATGCATTTCTATTTAAAAAAAGAGGATATTGCGTGTAAACCTATTACCATACATCATTTCGGATTAGAGCGAACAGATGATCCTGAGGATGTATATAAAGCTTGGGAACGCAAAGCAGCATATAAAAGAAACGCTGAGATGGAAAAAAAGTCTAGGGAAAACGATGCAACTCTAAGTTATGGAGAGATTGAAGGAATTGTTATCTCTCCATTACATAACTCAATAATAAAACCAGATTTAGTGATGATATATTGTTTACCGGTTATTCTCTCACATTTAATTTTAGCAGCTACTTATGATGGAGATTGTATCACGAGTTATTTTAATGGGATGGAATCATCATGCAAGAATGGAATTATAAGAACTTATAAAACAAATCAATGTCAAGTAGTATGCCCTGGAATGGGAGATCGCGTCATGGCTTCGGTTCAAGATAATGAAATGATTTTTTCAATTCCGGAATCCAAGTTGGAACTTGTTCTCAATAATCTCTTCTTAGCCGGAAATAAAATTAAGCCTTCCCCGTTTGGGATTCCTCATTTAAATGGTGAGTTAGGGCCAATAAGGGTATATGGGAAATATAGTGAACCAGGAGTTTGGCAACTATTAAGAAAAAAAATATTTTGAAAAAATAAAGTGAAAAAAATGGTAAGAAACATAGAAGATTATCAAAAAGTATAACTATCTCAAGTTTTGTCTTCTTTTCTTCGATTTTCTTGATAGATTTTTTGAAATAATTGGACAGGATCAGAGTAAATGTGAGATTGTTCTATTCGATGAAGTTTGATTGCTTCCTCAGGGCAAGTTACCGCACAAACTCCGCAACCATAACATTTTTTAGGATCAACAATAGCTTTTTCATTGGTGATTTTAATAGCTTCAAATGGACATCTTTTTGCACACAATCCACATCCTTGACATGAATCTAGGTTAACTTTTGATATATAATTTGATTTTGCTACACAATTTTCATTTATATCCTCGAAACGCGTTAATCCTCTTAACAAGGCACAACAACATGCACAACAACTACAAATTACTTGATGAACTGGACTCTTAGAATTTGCTACTGTAAATACTAATCCTTTTTTTGCTAGTTCATTTATAAGTTCATGTGCTTCTCCACGTGATAATTCTTTTCCTTCCCCTCTTCGCAAGAAATATTGTCCAAACAAACCTACCTGAAAACAAGATCCTGAAATTGGAAACTTATCTTTACATTCTCTTATTCCTAAAGTTTCTGTTCTATTACGGCATGGACAATCAGTAATTACTATTGGTCCTATGCACGTATCAATTATTCCATGTATTTCTTCAGCATTTGAAATTGCTGATTCATGATCTATTGTTGAATTTATCGGAACTATCCTTGTTAGGGGAGTCCCCTCATCAGAAGACTCGTACCGTTTATAAAATTTCTCTTTGATAAAAAACTGTTGATATAATTCCGCCCCTTTTTTTCCAAGTCTTTTGAAGGTTTTTGAGTTTTTAAAGCCCATGTTCAAAAGATGGGCCATCGCCAAGAAATAAGAAAAGCCACCAATATCTTGAATTATGCCGTTTTCAGTCATCTCTTCTAAAATTTTCTTGATTTCTTCCTTGGGTTTACCTATTTTCCTTGCAATTCTATTAAGAGATTGGGGTTTAATGGTTAAATATTGGACTACTTCAGCTTCTTTTGGAGTGAATAATAATTCAATAAACTCTCTAAAAGCTTCAGAAATCTCCCCATCGACTATGGGTATATCGTTTGGGTACTCTCGCATGTTATTCAAGATTTTATCGTAAAAATTTGACTCTTTTTCAGTTGCCATTAATGATACACTTCCAATTTAATCTTATCTTTTTACTTTTCATACATTTCTGTTGCTATTCGATAAAAAACATCATCAATATTTGTTCCTTTTTTCCCACTTGTTTCAAAATAAGCTCTTGTTCCTAGAATTTGACAAGATTTATTTATTTCTTCCTTCAAAATGATTTGCATTTGAGGATTGATCAGATCTATCTTATTTCCGACAAGCAAGCTGGGGCAAATGCCTATTTGACCTTCTATTTCCTCTTTCCAATTTTGCAATCTTTCAAGCGTGTTCTTTCGGGTTAAATCAAATACATAAATAATACCTTTTGCTGATTTATAGAATGCTAATCTAACCCATTTGAAGTAATCCTGACCTGCTAAATCCCAAACCTGTAGCGTTAGCAGATTCTTGACTTCAGGTAATTTAAGGTATTTAACAAAAAAATTTGAACCTATGGTTATCTCAGCTTTCGATTTGAACCTCTTATTTATATATTGATGCAAGATGGTTGTTTTGCCTACTCCTGAATCACCAACTATGCATATCTTAAAAAAATTTTGCTTTATGGGAGATCCTTTATATACAATTGCTTTTCCCAATTACGTTGTCTCCATTAATTAGTTTTTCTATATATTTCTTTCGAAAACTGCATAGATAACATCTAAACAATACCTATTAAATAAATGGCATTATAATAATTATTAAACTTTAGGATGAGACAAAAAGCATAGTTTAGCGAAGTGTAAATCCATTATAATTTAACATCAATCACATTTCTAAAGCTTAATATTTTATTTTTATATTTACTTCTTTAAAGGATAATAATATATTTGAGTATCTTAAAATGAGAATAGTAGATCTACGTTCTGATACGGTGACAAAACCATCTCCAGAGATGTGGGAGGTTGTAAAGAGTTGGGATGATTCAAAACTAGGAGATGATGTAATGCGGGAAGATCCAACCGTTAATGAATTAGAAATGAAAGCAGCAAAAAAATTAAGAAAGGAATCTGCTTTATTTGTTAGTTCAGGAACTCAAGGAAACCTTATAAGTTTACTTTCTCAAACAACTCCTGGAGATGAGATACTTGTTGAGGAAGAGAGCCATATCTTTGGTCATGAAGTTGGTAGTGCCGCTAGAATAGGTGGTTTAATGATAAGAACTTTCTCTTCAGAAAGAGGATTCCCTTCTTTAAAAAAGCTCCAAACAATGATACGAGATTCAGAAGATATTCACGAACCACCAAGTACGTTGTTATGTGCTGAGAACACGCATAATTATCATGGCGGTACAATAATCAAACCAGAGGAATTAAAGGAAATGAGAGATTTTGCTCTGAAAAATAATCTTAAATTTCATTTGGATGGTGCCAGAATTTTCAATGCATCAGTAGCTTCAAACATTCCTATTACTGATTTCACGAAAAATGTAGATAGCGTGATGTTTTGTCTATCAAAAGGGCTTTCATGTCCTGTAGGCTCCATGGTTGTTGGTTCAAAAGATTTTATTGATAAAGCGAGAAAATTTCGTAAGATGTTAGGAGGCGGCATGCGTCAAGCAGGAATAATTGCCTCTTTTGGATTAGTAGCACTTGAAGATAAATGGATTAATAGATTGAGCGAGGACCACAATAACGCCAAAAGATTAGCAGAAGGTTTACTATCCCTAAATCTTTCTATTTCGGTTCAGAAGCCTGAAACAAATATTTTGATGCTTCGTTTACCTGACAATGCCCCAATGGAAAAAATTATATTATCTTTACATGAGGAGGGTGTTTTGGCTTATGATATTAGTCAAAAAATCCGATTTGTCACTCATTTTGGAATAGATGAGGATGATATAGATTTTAGCATCGAGAAAATAGGAAATATTCTTAAGAAAATCTTGAAATAATAGAAATATTAATAAAAATTTGGGATTAATTAAATTGATAATTGTAGATGGTCATTCAGATTTCGGTCTGAAATTGTTATTCGAAAAACAAAAAGGATATCATAACATTTTAAGGGATAATCACCTACCTCGATTACGAAAAGGTCAAGTAAATTTGGAAGTTTTCAATGTAGGAGGAGATTTTGATTTTTATCCAGCTTTAAATCCTAGAGATCCTCTGATTATTTTTCAAACTCTAGATGCAGTTCTTAAAGAAGTATCAGATAATGAAGATTTATTTATAACTGTTAAAAATAGAGAAGATTTTGAAAAAATTAGTAATTCACATAAAGTTGGTTTTTTATTAGCACTTGAAGGAGCTGGAGCATTAGGATCAGATTTTTCTCGCCTTAGAAACTTTTACAGACTTGGATTGAGATTAATAACATTAACTCATAATGAACAAAATGCATTTGCAGATGGGCTTGGAGTAGAACCCCCCAGAGGATTAACAGATTTGGGAAAGAAATTAATACATGAAATGCATGAAATGGGTATAATATTAGATCTTTCTCACGCTTCAGAGCCTACTTTCTGGGATGCTTTAAAGTATTCTAAAAATCCGGTTATTACCTCTCATTCTAATGCAAAAACGATTTGTAATAACGTAAGAAACCTTTCTGATGACCAAATTAAAGCAATAGGAAATAAGAATGGAGTAATAGGCATCAATTTCGTGGGACAATTTATTGATAACAATCCAAGGAATGCGTCTATAAATAGATTAATTGATCATGTGGATTATATTGTTGGTTTAATCGGAATAGATCATGTTGGATTGGGACCTGATTTCCTGGATTATGTTGTTAAAGATAAGGTTGAATTGTTTGATACATCCTCCAAAGAAACTAAAAATGAACCTGTAGAAATGATTTATCCTAAAGGTCTAGAGTCGGTTTCAGACTTTCCTAACTTATTCACGGCTTTGGAAAAGAGAGGATATTCGCAGAGTGATATTAAAAAAATTCAAGGCGAAAATTTCGTAAGAGTGTATAAAGATATTTTTAAGAATTAAAGCGAAGTGTTGAGAATGAAAGAAGAGCATTCCATTGCTGCAGTTGTATACTACGAAGATCAATATTTATTATTAAAATATGGATTAGGACATTGGGGGTTTGTAAAGGGTCATAAAGAAAAAGGAGAATCTAACGAAGAAACTATTCTCAGAGAATTAGAAGAGGAAACTGGCATTATAGATGTTAAAATTATCGGGGATTTCAAAAAAGATTTTGAGTATTACTTTAAATTCAAGGGAGAAAAAATTCATAAAAGCGTAACCTGTTATCTTATTGAATCTAAAACAAGCAAGGTAATTCTAAGTTATGAACACGAAGATTATATTTGGCTTCCGATTGAAAAAGCGCTAAATCAAGCCACATTTGATAATAGTAAAAAGATTTTAAGAAAAGCAGCAGCGTATCTTAAAAGTAATTTAGATTCTTTTCTAAATTGAAAAAAATAAATTCAAAATCGAAGGGGATATTTATATCTAAAATGACAAATACCAAGCTATTATTCTTTCTTCCATTTGAATTCGACCAAATTCCAAGAGAATGGCATCCATGGGATGATGATTGGGAAGAAAAAAACGGCAGGTTATTTATTTATGAATGCTTTAAAAACGTCCCATTTGATGGATTATTGATTTCGAAATCAAAATTTGATACAAATCAGAGTAGATTTTCCCATTTATTAAAAAATAATAAAAATTTGAAAGACGTTTTTTCCATTCCTAAGGATATCAAATTGTTCGGAGATTGTGGGGCTTTTCAATACCGAAATGAAGAAAAACCCCCTTATACAGCGCAAGAAATCCTTGACTACTACCAAGATCATGGTTTTGATATGGGCTGTTCTATTGACCACATTATTACAAACAAAAAAGATGTTTCTGAACGAGAAAAGAGGTATCAAATAACAAAAGAGTATGCTAAGAAATGCATTGACTTATACAATGAAAATGATTATACCTTTGAGTTGTTTGGTGTAGCTCAAGGGTGGGACATCCAGTCATATTCACGTATCATAGAATTTTTACTTGAGCTTGGCTATAAAAATCTTTGCATTGGGGGTTTAGTAGGATTAAACAAGAAGAAAATCGAAAATGAAAACGATTTGACTCTTGAAAACTTATTAGTGAAATTAGAACCGAAATTTAAAAAGTTTAAGCGAGTTCATATCTTTGGAAGGGGAAATATCGAATATCTTCCCTTATTCATTGACGTAGGGGTAACACAATTTGACAATAACGTGATGAGAAAATCTTGGACAGATGAAAAAAGGTCATATTTCTTATATAACAAAAAAAATAGAAGCATGAAATATTACACTTCAATTCGATTACCATTAACAGAAAATAAGCAAGGGAAACAAGAATTAGATATAAAAATTTTCAATGATCTCAGAGATTTCTCCAAAAATGGAATGAATATTCAAGATTTTATATTATCCCTGAAGAATTTTTATGAGAAATATAACAAGCTAAATAAAAAGAAATTTGAGCTAAATGAAAATCTAATAACTAAATTACTAATAGATGCTCCTTGGAAAAAATGTGAGTGTGATCTTTGTGCAAAATATCAAATACACGTATCTGTCTTCAGAAGGAGGATGAGAAACATGTCAAGAGGGTTTCATAATGTATATAACTATTTCTCTTTGGTAAATGACGTACGTTCCGCTCAGATTTCTTAAATTCTGCAATCTTCTAAATCATTCAATAATGCTTGTAAGGAACCTTTTAAATATTTATTTAATCTTGATGTTAAAGCCCCAATACCCCTTGAATCGTGTATAATTTTATATTTTGTACCAAACCGTGGCGCAATCACCGCACGATAATTTTTTCCCATTATTAAAATAATAAGCGTATAATCTTTTTCTATTTGGACCAAACGTGGAATAACAATCTCTTGTAATTTTAATATATCGGCTTTGTTTTTAATAACTATATCATATGGTTCAATGATTTCTGTTCCATAAAGAAGCCCATATTTAGCACTTAAAATCATAAAATCTAACCCCAGCAATTCTGTTAAATCTTTCACCTTTTTAAATACTACTCCTTGATAAAGATCGCGTGCGGGAGCTTTTTTATCTAGTTTTTTTACACTACAACCAGTAATAATAACTATTTGTGGATTTAGCAATTTTTATCAATTTTTTTTTTGCATTTTTTGAGTAATACATATTAACTTTTACCCTCATCATGTAAATCCTTGGCAGATTTAAACATTGACTCTCTTGGTTGTGAGGGTTTATCTATTTTTGATCGAAATCTAACTTCAGATTGAGTATAATATTTAGGATTTAACTCAGATACAAATTGTGAAATCCCTGATATTTGAAATCCTTTAAAAGTCTGAACTGTCGCAGGTGAGATCAAATATAATTGATCTTTTGCTCGAGTTACTGCCACATAAAATGTTCTTCTTTCTTCTTCAAGAGCATCAGGATCATTACCAACTTTACTTGATGGAAATTGATCTTGAATCAACATGGGAATGAAAACAACTCTCCATTCGAGACCCTTTGCCCTATGAATAGTAGAAATAATAAGAGGTTTTTCCTCGTTAATCTCATTACCAGCAATTACGGTTTTAGATTCAATATTTGATCCGTTCAAGCTCAAGTTTTCTAAAAACTTTCTAATTGTTTGATAATTTTTTGCATAAACGCTAAATTGTTTTAGATCCTCAATCCTATCTTTCCAATTGTCATACTTAGTTTTCATGTAACCTTCTAAGATCTTAATAAGCTGTAGAACTAGTTTGGATGGATCATTAAACTCAGTAAGATTAACAAGTTTTTTTACATGCGCAATCCAATTTTTCTTTCCTTTTTGAGAAATTCTTGAACCTTTCAATTTGACACTGAAAAAGGATTCCTTTGTCATTAAATTAATTGGATCCTCCATTTTTATGATTTCAGCAAAAATTTTTGATCCAGATTTGGTTCCGATTCCAGGTATCATTGAAAATATACGTGACCATGAGATTTCATCATAAGGATTCTCAAAAATCCTTAAATAAGATATAGCATCTTTTATATGGGCTTTCTCAAAAAAAGCAACACCTGCTCGGACTTCATAAGGTATGTTTTTCCTTTGTAGTTCGAGTTCAATTTTCAGTGAATGGTGCCCAGCTCTTACTAATATAGCCATATCATGAAGATCATAGCCCCCCTCAGAACGTAATTTTAATACTTCGTTTGCAATAAATCGGGCTTGAGATTTATCATCATCAATATCTACTTGAAAGGGTTTAATACCATCTTCGCGAGTGGGACGCATTTGCTTTTTAAATTGTTTCTTATTATGATTAATTGAATCATTTGCTAATCCTAAAATTTGTGGAATGCTACGATAATTAAAAGTAATGGCGTACTTCTTACAATCTTGATAATTTTTTTCAAAATTCATTATATTTTGAAAATTAGCGCCTCTAAAAGCGTATATGCTTTGTGCATCATCCCCAACAGCCATCACATTATGATCAGGATTCTGTTGTACGATTTTTTTTATGATTTCATCTTGAATGAAATTGGTATCTTGATATTCGTCTACGAGGACATGTTTTATCCTACGAGCGATTAATTGTGCTACATTTCTTTCCTCTAATAATCGATTCCAGAAGACTAACATGTCATCGAAATCCACTAGACTATCATCTTCCTTCTTTTTGGCATAAATTTTAAAGACTTCTCTTAATTTCAATATTAACTTATCATTATCAAATTGGGGATATTTCCATTCAATAATTTCCTTGATGGTTTTATTGCAGTTAATAGAGTATGAGAGAATACTTTTGGCCATTGCTGCAGTAGGGAATCGTTCATCCAGTTCCTTTATATCCACTTTATCTCTGGATAATTTTATTAACCCCCTTGCATCAGTTTCATCCATTATGGTAAAATTAGGCTTCAATCCTAATGATTTCGCATATTTTCTTAAGAATCTATTTGCTATTGAATGAAATGTTCCTGCCCATATCCCTTTCGGTCTTTTTCCAAGTATTTGTTCGACTCGCTCGATCATTTCACTTGCAGCCTTATTTGTGAAAGTTACTAACATGATTTCACTTGGTTTAATTCCTGAGACTAACAATTTTGCAACTGCATATACAATCGTTCGAGTTTTTCCAGATCCTGCTCCAGCAATTACAAGCATGGGACCATTCAAGTTATTAACGATATTCAATTGCTCTTCATTTAATTCAGACTCAAAATTAACGGGATTATATTCTTCAATAGCTTCACTAATTTCAGCATCCAAGCTATCATCATAATCCTCATCGTAATATTCAAAAGTGAATTTCTCATTCATGTTAACTTTTTGAGATGGCATTACCAAACGAAATACTCCTCTCTTTTTAAATCATGATAATAATCTATCTTAATTCCTATTTAGATGCTTTGAGACTTCATTGATTTTTCAATTTAATTTAAAAAACTACGATAAATTAATTTCAGCACAAACAAATAAGATTTTTAAGCCTTCATTGAAATTAATTCCATATTAGATAATTATTTGCATAGGCATATCATGAAATTTTATCGAATGAATAATGATGGGGAATTAATAGATATATATAAGTTAGATTTTAATGATAACGAAACTTACGTAGTAGACGATATTATTAAAAATGTAATATATATTTGGGTTGGTTTAAATGTTTCTGATAAACAAAAAAAATTCGCTGCTGAATTTGCCAGACAAATAGAAAGAGTTGAAGACGTTTCCACTCATATTTTAATCATGAAACAAAAAAGAGAATTTGGATCTTTCCTTGCCATGATGAATGATTTTAGAAAAGGATTAATTCCAGGTAAAACTGCTGAAAGGCGTCCTGAACTAAAATTAGAACACCCAATACAGAGTCCGAAACAAGAAACCCAAAAAGTACTTGAAGTCATGCAAAAGGATGAAACTGAAACGCCAATCATCAGATGGTTGGAGCAGATTAAAGCACATAGAGAAATAGAGGGCGAATCTGAATCACCGTATATTTTAGAACAAGCAGAGATGGATATTGATGAATCTCTTGATTCTGAAGAAGAATTCGATTTTGAATACCAAACACGAGAAGGAGCTTACTTTTTTTCGATTAAAAATTTCACCTACGATGAGTTATGTTGGTTTCTTGCGGAAAAAATTCAAAAAATCAACTACGGCATGCCTAGTTTATTAGATATTAAAAAAAAAGCAGAAGAAATATATAATTCTTCCATTACATATGATGAACTATGTTGGTTAAACTCTGAAATAGATCTTTTACTAAATAAGAATTTCCTTCAACAAGAAACAGTGAAATTTAAATAAATTTATATTATTTCAATAAAAAGCCCTCTTATTAGAATGAATTCGAAGGATGATACTTTTGTTAAACTAATCCTCGATTGGTTTAAAAATAACAAGAGAGAGTTCTCGTGGAGAACACTTAAATTATCACCATTTCAAGTATTGATTGCGGAATTAATGCTCCAAAAAACGAATGCCTCACAAGTTGAAAATATCTTTCCAAGATTTATAGAGATTTATCCAAATCCAGAAAGCATTGTAAATCTCAGGGAAGATGATCTTGCGAAATTACTCCAACCTTTAGGTTTATTTAATAGAAGAGCAAGAGATTTAAAAAAAACTGCAGAAATAATTCTTGATCTAGGAAACGTTATTCCATCAGAAAAGACAGACCTCATGAGTTTGCCGGGGGTAGGAGATTACATCGCTAATGCTGTTCTTTGCTTCGCATTTAGTAAAAAAATGCCGATTATAGATGCTAATGTAGGTAGAGTCATGAAACGGATATTTTCTTTTCCAGTCAAAAGTGCTCCCTCAAGAGATAAAAAGTTAGCAGAGAGAATGGAAGATTTAATACCAGATAGATACTTCAAGGAATTTAATTACGCTATATTAGATATGGCAGCACTTGTTTGTATACCACGAAAGCCAAGATGTGAGGAATGCCCATTGACAGCTATTTGTGATTATTATGTGAATTTAGAGATTGGTTAAATAAATTATAAAAGAAAAATAAAAAAAACAGGATAATCTTGATAGCATTGAGGTAATTATCATTGCATGAAGGAGAGAATTCAATTGAAAATCATCAGTGGAAAGACGAACATGCGGAAAAATTCGTTAAATCAATGGAAAAACAGATAAAGACAAGGTATGAACCTTTTGCTAAAAAAATAGTTAAAATCTATGAAAAATATAAAGTTAAGGAAAACCCAAATATCATTGATTTAGCGTGTGGTCCAGCATTTCTTCTAATGGAGATACAGAAAAGGATTCCAAATGCTTCTTTGCTTGGTATAGATTCATCAGAAAAAATGTTATCACATGCTAAACTCAAAATTGAGCAATATGGTGTTCAAAATATCGAATTTAAACAAGGCATGGCGGAATCGATTCCAATAGAGGAT
>JAGXNU010000209.1 GCA_019894815.1 Promethearchaeota archaeon | reverse complement strand
CAAGCATTCTATCTGCTTCTTCTGAACCAGAAATAAAATCACCAGTAATGCAATAAAATAGGTTTTCGTTATTTTCTGTTACTAAATGCTTAATGATCATTCGCTCTTTTCCTTTATCATTTTCAAAAAAAATATTCTTTAGGCGCCAATAATTTTTTGGATTAATACTTTTAATTAATTTCTCAATAAAGAGAACTATTTCGAAAAAAGCATATTTATTGACGTTAGAGACGTAAAGTATTTCCTCATCCAAAATTATTGCGAATCCAGTAATCATAAAAATAAACAGAAAAGATGTTAATTAATAAGAATGATATCCCATTGAAAATATGAAATTAAGGGATATATTAATTATTTTTGTAACTAAAAATATTACGCGATGTAAGAAAATACGAAATTTCCACAAAAAGTAATAATATGTTTTTAATCCTAATGATTAACTTTTTATAATTTTCACCAATATATTAAAAATATTTATAAAACGGGAATATGGAAACATGATTGATTTGAGAATTTAGCGATATAACTCCAATTGTTCATTTATTCATCCTAATTTCATGTAAAAATTGGTACAACAAGGACATTCTAATGTCGAAAATTATAAGAATTATTGAAAAGAAGAAAATTCAACAAGCTGCTGAACTTCTTGCAAACTCTAAAAGCGCAATTGTCTTAACTGGAGCAGGGATTTCCACAGAATCTGGAATACCGGATTTTCGTGGTGAGGGGGGTATATGGGATAAGTATAAAGTAGAGATTTATGGTAACATTAAAAATTTCTTGAAAGATCCAACAAAATTCTGGGAAATGGCTGAAAAAATAGCTCCTACATTATTTAAGGCGAAACCAAATTTGGGACATATAGCTTTAGCTGAACTCGAGAAAATGGACATAATTAAGGGAGTCATCACTCAAAATATAGATGAACTTCATCAACAAGCAGGTTCTATTTTAGTATATGAAGTACATGGCAATATAAATCGTTTTGATTGTTTAGGTTGTCGTGCTTCTTATACAAAGAATCAAGTACTAAGAAAATTAAAAAAGGAAAAAAATTATCCCCCTCAATGTGATGTATGCTCTGCTCCATTGAAACCTTCAGTTACCTTATTTGGGGAAAGTTTACCTAGGTTTGAAATTTATCAATCTCAAGCTTTGTCTCAAAAAGCAGATGTAATGCTTATAGTTGGATCCTCTCTCCAAGTAGCTCCCGTTTGTGACTTGCCACTTTATACATTAAGAGAAAAAGGAAAATTAATCATAGTAAATGATCAACCTACTCATTTGGATGACCGAGCTGAGGTTGTTATCCATCATAAAACAGGAACAATTCTCCCTCTAATTGTGGAACAGGTTAAACTTATTAGAGAATCTAAGGAACAATCTAATTTATCAATGAAGGAATGATGATTTTAAAGGATTGGAAAGATGAAGGAACTTCATTTGGATTGATATATCCTAATCAATTCAGCATTATGCAATCATCATATACAATACGTTTTCTCTATAACTTCATTAATTCTTTTGATAATGTGTTCTGTGATAGAATTCATTTACCGAAGAAAGTTAAATTTCCTGCAATAGAAGATATTAAAACCATGAATTGTGTTAAAGGTCTTGAAACAGGGTTTTTTCCTCATCAATTTGATATTTTAGGTTTTTCTATCCAGTTCGAAAATGATTTTAGAAACATTTTGTGGATTTTAGAGAAAGCAAATATTCCCTTAGTAAATACCACAAGAATGAATCTTAAGGAAGGTAAGAAGTATAAATATCCTCTAATAATTGCAGGTGGTCCTGTTGTGACTTCAAATCCTTTACCATTCAGTAAAATTTTCGATATCATGTTTGTAGGTGATGCCGAGCCCAATTTGGGAATTTTCCTCTCTTTATATGATAAATATAAAAAAGATAAGAGTGAACTTATCGAATTCTTAACAAAATGTAGTGAAATAGAAGGATTATATGTACCTATTTTAAAAAATAAAGTTAAAAGAGCAATATTAGAAAATCTTGATGAATCCAAGATCCCTGATAACCAATTCATTCAGCAAGTCTCCAATAAAGAAGAAATATTTGGGTCTAATTTTTTCATTGAAGTAAGTAGAGGATGCCCATATAAATGTAAATTTTGTATTTCATCCTTTCATAATAGACCATTTAGAAATAGAAGTTATGAAAACATATCTTCTTGTATCGAAAAAAGCTTAAAAAAGGCGAAATTCGAAAAATTTAGCCTAATTGGATCATGTGTATCATCACACCCTAAATTTCATGAGATTTGTGAGACGATAATTTCGAAAGGAAAGGATTTTAGTGTCCCTTCAATGAGACTTGATCATATTACACCAAGATTAATCAATTTATTCGAAAGAGGAGGAATAAAAACTATCACTATTGCTCCCGAAGCAGGAACTGAGAGATTAAGAAAATCCATTGGTAAGAATTTTTCAAATAAATTATTATATCAAATTATAGATCAAGTTAAGAAATCGAAAATAAAAAATATTAAATTTTATTTTTTAATTGGTTTACCTGGAGAAACTGATGCCGATGTAAGGGAAATCATAGTTCTCCTTAAGAAAATTGATAAGATTGGTTTCCAAAAACATTCATTGAAAGTAAATGTGAACCCTTTCATTCCTAAATTTAATACACCCTATGAGATGCAATGTACTAATTACTTGAGAAAAAATTTACCCCTTTTGAAAGAAAAATTTAAAATTCTCGAAAAAGGATTAAAAGATATTCCTTCTATTAAGCTAAAATTTAAAAATTTCAACATGCTTATCAAGCAAGCCCAATTACAAACACTAATTTCATTGGGGGATGAGAAAATCTCTGATTTATTAATAAATTATTATGAAAATGGTGCAAATATGGGTTCATTGAGAAGAGCAGAGAAAGAAAGCGGGATTTCTATTGATGATTATCTAATAAAAGTTAGCCTAGGATATAAGCCATGGTTAATTTAAAAAAAAAGGGAGAATTTTATTCAACCTTATTAAAAGCTTTTTTTACAGCTCCGCAAACTGGGCATCTATCAGGAGCTTCTCCTTCGTGAGTATATCCACAAACAGAACATACATAAATATCGGTCGCTTTGAGATCCTCTCCATTTTCTACCGCTTCTAACGCCCTTTTATATAATTCGTGGTGGATTTTCTCCACTTCATTAGCATAATTAAAAGTCCTTTCAGCGGCAGCATTAGACTCAGTTTTAGCATCCGCTATAAATTCGGGATACATTGTGGTAAACTCATGAAATTCTCCTTCAATTGCTTCCTTTATATTTTCCTTAGTAGTTTTAATACCGCCTAATGTTCTTAAATGGTTATGTGCGTGCACGGTTTCTGCAGCAGCAGCAGCTCGGAATAAATGTGCTACTCCCGGAAGACCATCTTTTTCTGCTTGCTTAGCGAAAGCTAGATACTTTCTATTAGCCTGAGATTCGCCCGCAAAGGCGGTTTTTAAACCTTCTTCTGATTTTGTCATCTTTTTCACGTAAAATTGATCTATGATCTTTTTATATTTATAGG
>JAGXNU010000208.1 GCA_019894815.1 Promethearchaeota archaeon | reverse complement strand
GTGAAGAGAATATATCTCATACTTCTGGAAATGTAATCGGTTGTATTTCAATAATAATGGTTCGTGAACATTTTCAACCAAGCTCAGAAGAAGAACATCAACATCCAGAGGGAGAGGATCATGATCATGAACACGATCATCAATATGGATCCCAACCGATCTATGCGAGCGTGCATCAAACCGATGAAATTTTAAAAAATGACATACAGCATCATTTTAACGATATTATAATTTCTACCATGCATCTCCATTTAGAGTTCGAAAAGTGTTTAGAACTTATTGCCGTGTCCGGATCTTACAATCGAGTAATAAAATTAAAGCAAGATCTTCAAAGATTAAGAAGTATAATATCCTTAGGTTTTTTCATTATTGATAAAGAGAGCACTTAAAGTACTTATTACTTAAAAGAAGAAGAAAGAATAAAAAATTCAATTCCAAAAGATAAAGCATAAGGATAAGGCGATTTGTAGTGAATTTTTTATTCCATTAGGTCGTTAATGTTGTGTGTGTAATTAGATATTGAAATTCTTCTATTATAAATTAGAACACGGTGGAAATTTATTAATTTGACATTTAATGTGAGTTAATATTAATGCATAAATAAAAAAGTGAAAAAAAAAAAAGTTTATTTACCTTTTTGTGACTTATAAGTCTTTTTCTTGAACTGTTTTTCGCCCATTCGCTTTTGCTCGTCCTATAGCTTTATCTAAAACCTCAATAATTGCATCATTTAAACAACTTCCATCAATTAAGTCTCCTGAGGTATTGCAATCTTTTGCTTTGATATATTCTCGGACCTTACTTTTCACGAACAAGGCATCAACCTGTGCTTTTTTTGCCATAATTTTTTTATTCCTCCATTATATGTTTAAACTAGTTTTAAAAATAAATTGTGCTTAAATTATATTTCTCCTTGCTTATATTTAAAGTTAGCTGAAAGATCATCATAGACTGTTAATATTATCCCCATAATCCCATTTTTTGATCTAAGTGTGAGAAATCAAGAGAATTAAGCTTTTTACACCTTGATTAAAAATTATAGAGATTTTAACGTGAAAAAGGGTAGTGAGAGCGTTGTATAGCCTTATATTAAGTAACTTCAGCTATTATGCTGAGAAATCCATTTTAACACGAGAATTTATCAATATATAATTTGGATGCGGAAATAACATTTTAAAAACATAAAATTTTTTTAATTCTCAACAATGGAAATAATTTAGGAGGAAAAAATGAAGAAAGTTGTGTATTCAAGAGCACCTGTAAGGATCTGCGATATAGGAGGATGGACAGATACATGGTTTTATCCAAAAGGAGCAGTATTCAACATTGCTGTTGATCTTTATAATTATATTAGAGTTTGTGAGAATAACAGAAATTCTATTCGAATTACATCAGAAAATCTTGAAATAAATACTGAATTTGATGTCAACAATATTGTTTATGACGGAAAATTAGACCTACTCAAAGCTGTAATTAACAGGATGGACATTAACAAGGGAATTGATGTACTTGTAAGATCTGATATGCCTCCTGGGTGTGGAACAGGTACTAGTGCGAGTGTAGCCGTAGCATTGATAAGTGCTTTATGTAATTTTCAAGGAGAAGAAAAAGATCCTTCAGAAATTGCAAATTTAGCACATCAAATAGAAACAGATGAATTAAAATTAGAAAGTGGAGTTCAAGATCAGTACGCAGCTGCGCATGGTGGTATAAATTTTATGGAAATAGATTATCCTTCTGTGAAAATAACACCAATAAATATTACTAAACGCAGAATTTATGAATATGAAAATCAACTAATATTAGTCTATTTTGGCTCCCGAAGTTCGAGTGAAATACATGAAGCAGTAATTAAGAAATTTAAACAAAATGATGAAAAGGTGATTAAAGCATTTGATACAATTAAGAATTGTGCTCTAGAGATGAAAGATAGTTTTAAATTAACAATGGAGGATATTGGAGAAATTTTGAGCAGAAATTGGGAAGCACAGAAACTATTACACCCTTTAATGACAAATACAACTATAGAAAAAGCTGAAAAAATAGCGAGAAATAAAGGTGCTTTAGGATTCAAATGCAATGGTGCTGGAGGAGGTGGATCCGCTACGGTGTTGGCAAATCCTGAGGACGTGTACTCATTAAAGAAGGAATATACTCGAAATGGATACACGCTGCTCCCGTGCAAATTAAATTTTGAGGGAGTCTACAGCTTTATTCTCTAAATACTACTTGATGAGTTTGGTTTTTATAGTTCATTAGTAAAAATTTGGTATGACTATTCCAGATGATTCAATTATCATCTCAAAAATAAAAAGATTTCCTGAAAAGTTAAATTTTCACCAATTGCTAATCTTCGGTCGGTCAGGAATTTGTATCTACAAATTAAATATTTCAGATTCATTTCCCATTCAAGAAGAACAATTAATTTCATCGTATTTTACAGCATTAATGTCATTTACCAAGGAATTAGTAGGTAATAAAATAAAATCACTAGAAATGGGAGGAAATCTCAAGCTTGTTGTATTTGAAAGAAAAAATTTATATTATATCCTTTTATGCGATTCTGTAGAAAATAAGTCATTAATAAAAGAATTAATCTCTTGTATTCACCAAGAATTCCTACGATATGTGTCTAAAAATGATATAAAAACAGATTTGGAATACATTAGTGATAGTATTTTAGATAATACAATAAAAGATGTATTCGATGGAATTTTAGGTAAAAATTTTGATTTAGATAAAGAAGAATCGATTTTCAATTACTTAAAAGATCTTAAATTAAATGAGGATATTAATGGAGTTATATATCTGACCGATTTGGGGCAAGTGATATATTCCTCACTAAAAGGCACTAAATTGCGTAAATTCTTAAAGGAAGTTGAATTTCGAGTTAAAATTTGTAATAATTCAATAATTAAGCTCTTTTATACTTCTAAGGATAATGAACTTATCTATTCAGAATATATACGAGATAAGTATTTTATAATTTTAATTTTTGATTCAAACATTAAATTTGGCATAGCAGAATATTATTTGAACAAAGTTGTGGGGAATATCTTATCAATTTTGAAGATTTAGGATGGTTATTAATTCATAAATCTTAAGTAGTTAAATTAGAGGTAAAAAAAAATCTAAATTTTAGTAACATTTTTTATTAACAAAAAATAAAAATTATGTGGAAAAATAAATTAAAAACAAACAAAATGATAAAAGGATATATATTTTTTAAGATCCAATGAAAGGGAAAAAAAACATGAGACGAAATAAGTATAAATTAGCTTTATTGATGTCTTTGGTCATTTTTATTAGTGGTTTTACAGCTATTTATCTCAATACTAACATCAATTTAATAAAGGATAGTGTTGTCGAAGATTTAGAGAGCTTTTCAGAAGAATTAAAGATTTCTACTTGGAATTGGACCACTACCGAGATTGTCTCCACGGAAAGCACAAGTTATTCTTTAGATCCAACGATAGCAGTGGACGGTTCCGGAAACGTGCACATTGCGTGGTATGATGGGGGGCAGTATGGCGGTTCAGGAGTAGATAGGGATATATTTTAT
>JAGXNU010000207.1 GCA_019894815.1 Promethearchaeota archaeon | reverse complement strand
GATTAGAAGTAGGAGTATATAAGATATTAGATGAGAAAACATAAATTCTTTCTATAATTATTCATGATAGAAGATGAGTTTACAGCTTGAACGATTTATATTTTTGAGGAATAGCAAAACATATCTATTTATACGTGATATACTAATTCCATTTGGGTTCAAGCTCATTTCAAGACTTTTTAGAGATAAAATCGATGATAAACTAATCATCATGGGTGGTTATGGAGGTAACACCTATCTCGATAACACTAAATACTTATTTGATTATTTCAATCAACATACCGATTATAGGCTATTTTGGGTTGCGAAATCCCGTAAACTAGTTAAAGAACTTAGATTAAAGGGTTATAATGCCATTCACGCGTTAAATTTTTTGACTATTAAACTATTAAGACGAGCGAGATATATATTTATCACTCATGGTGTCTATGATTTATTACCCATTGAATTTTCGTCAAAAAGTACAATAATATTAACCTGGCACGGGACGCCAATAAAGAAGATAATTTTTGATGAGGATCTTGAATTTCTTGTTTATAAAAAATGGGGTCGTTACTTCAAATTACACTTGCGCTATAATGATTATCTTGATTATATTTTAACTCCAACCAGAGATGACACGGAACATGAGATTTTGAGTAATGCTTTCAGAGTACCGAAAGAAAAAATTTTAGCTTTAGGGTATCCAAAAAATGATATCTTATTTACTGAAGATGAAAAATTTGTTAAAAAATTAAAACTTAAATATGGTATCCCTGATAAAATTGAACGAATTATCTTATATTGTCCAACTTTTAGAAAAGATCGCTCTTTAAGATTCTCTATTTCAAAAAAAGAATTCCAAGATCTAGAGAATTTACTCAGGGAAACCAAATCTATTTTCCTCTTGAAAGGACATATTTATACTCAAAATATTAATTTTGAGGATTATGAGAATATCATGATTGCACCTAAAGATTCTGATATTCAAGAGTTATATCTTTTGACTGATATCCTCATTACGGACTATTCTTCTACGATGCTTGATTTTTCATTGTTGAATAGACCGATTCTTCTCTTTCCTTATGATCTTGAGGATTATAAAAAAAACAGGGGGATGTACTATGATTTAGAGGATATCGCTCCTGGACCATTATTATATAACTTTCATGATTTAATTTCCGGAATTAGAAATATTGATAAAATTAATAAAGAGTACAAACAAAGAAGAAATGAAATTAGGGATCGATTCAATAAATATGTTGATGGTAACACTATTGAAAGAATATTAGATTTTTTAAAAATAAAATACGGTTAAAAGAACATGAGTTTAAAGAACAGAATAGCCCCAGAAGAAAGAAGAAAGCTATTAAAGCAATTGCTTAATGAGAAACACTTTGTGAGAGTAATTGAAGCACACAATGGTTTAAGTGCTATTATCGCAAATAATACTAAAGAAAAGTTAGGTGATGAGTTATATGAATTTGACGCTTTATGGGAAAGTAGTTTGACGGATAGTGCATCAAAAGGGTATCCTGACGCGGATATAGTAGGCTCTGAATCAAGATACATTACAATTAAGCAGATCCTAAATAGTTCTACTAAACCATTAATAGTTGATGGAGATACTGGAGGAGAAGCTACAAATTTTGAGTATTTTGTAAGAGAATTGGAAAATATGGGCGTTTCAATGGTCATTATTGAAGATAAAGTATTTCCAAAAAGAAATAGTCTTGATCCTCGAGCTAAACAGACTCAAGAGGACCCTAATAGATTTGCTATCAAAATTGAGAGAGGGAAAAATATTCAATTATCACCAGATTTCATGATTGCTGCTAGGATTGAAAGTTTTATTGCAGGAGCTGGTTTAGAGGATGCCTTATTTAGAGCAAAGAAATACTTGAATGCAGGAGTGGATGCAATTATGATCCATTCTAAAAGTGATGATCCAAAAGATATTTTTGACTTTGCTAGGGAATATCAAATATTATCAGATGAATTAGGCATGCGAAAACCTCTAATTTGTGTTCCAACTACCTATAATACTGTAAGTGAAACGGAATTAAGAGAAAAAGGATTTAATATTGTAATATATGCCAATCATTTACTTCGTGCAGCTCATAAAGTAATGAAAGAAACTGCATTGAATATTTTAAAACATGGAAGAGCGTTTGAAGTTGAATCAATGTGCAGTCCTGTTAATACGATTTTTGAGGATGTAGGATTTATTGAGGTAAGAGAAAAGGATTTAATGTATAAACAAGGAAAAGTACAGGTCATTATTCCGGCAGCTGGAAAAGATTTAGTATTTGATATACCAAAGTCAGTTATAAAAATTAAAGGGAAAGAAATTCTCGTAAGACAGAGAGAAATCTTAAGAAGTTGTGGATTAGAAGATATAACTGTAGTAAAAGGTTATAAGGAAAGTTTGATTGATATTGAAGGAATAAAGTATGTATATAATACTGATTTTGATAAAACTCATATCCTCCATTCTTTATTTAAAGCTGAAGTGGACATGAATAATGGTTTTATTTATTTAAATTCGGATATTTTATTTGACAAACAAATAATTGATAATTTATTGAATACAAAGCAAGAAATGGTATTGGTGGTTGATAATTCATTTACTTATCATAAACACGACGTTGATAAGAAATTGGATTTGGTTTTAACCAAAAATAAGCCTATTAAAGAACGTAGAATGTTATACCTAAAAGATAATGAAGTCATAAGAATTGGAAAAAGTATTAATAAAAATATGGCGGATTATGAATTCACCGGGATCGCGTATTTTTCTGAATATGGTGCAAATATTATAAAGAAAATTTATCATGAATGTGCTACAAATCATGATGGTCCATTTCACGAGGCAGAATCCTTTGAAAAAGCTTCTTTTACCGATTTTATTCAAGAGATCATTGACAGAGGGTTTAAGGTCCATTTATTAGAAGTCTACAAAGGTTGGTTTGAAATCCATAATAAGAACGATATAGAAGTAGCTGAAAAGCTTCTTTAATTTTAAGATATGAAAGAGATTTAATTTTAAATTTCCTTGAGAAACCGCATGCTAGAATACATTGGGTTTGATTCAGTGAAGAATTTAAAGGATATCTTAGAAAAGAATAATTTTAAAAAGATTTTCTTGATTACTGGAAGAAAATCATTTGAGCAAATGGAAATTAAAAGTATTATACTTGATGCACTTAGTGAAGTTCAATTTTATCAATTTAACGATTTCACTCCAAATCCAAAAATCCATGATATTAAAAAGGGTCTAGATTTATTCAAAAAAATGGACTTTGATGCAATTATCGCTGTCGGTGGGGGTTCTGTTCTTGATATGGGGAAAGCCATTTCTATATTTTCATCAAATGAAGGTGATCCAGTAAAAATAATAAAAAAGGAAACGGAAATCACGAAAAAAGGCATTCCATTAATTAGAATACCCACAACTGCGGGCTCTGGCAGTGAAGCAACGCATTTTGCTGTTATTTATATTGGAAAGACGAAATATTCCTTAGCAGATCAAGAATTCTTAAAACCCGAATATGTTATCGTCGATCCCCAATTCACCCTAAAAT
>JAGXNU010000206.1 GCA_019894815.1 Promethearchaeota archaeon | reverse complement strand
GGTGACATGTACGATTCTATTTGATTTGGTATCGTTGAACGCCAGTCGGATCCATATGCTAAATTGAATTCATTTTCGGCATGAATTGAAAAGGGAGTAGCTATTAATGGTAACGAGTTAAGAAGTGCAAGAGAAAAGCCAAAAATTAAAATAATTTTGGAAATCCACGCTTTTTTTTTATATCTTGTGGATACCAATTTCAAGAGTAAGATTGTGGTGAGTATATATAGAATGGTTAAAAATCCTGAGATTTGACCAAGAAAATATGATAGTGTCATGGCCAATCCATCTGGTATTTCAAAAAACAAGATAGCTGTAAAATATATACCCACAATAAATGTTAATACGCAGATGCCTATCAAGAATATCTTGAGAATATTCATCTTTTTGAATTTAATCAAAATTCCATCCCTCCTTACTTAAAGTGGTAAAGATTAACAATGAATAATATATCCCATAGATAACTATCAGAAAAAAGCCAGAAATAATCATTAATGAACCTAAAATAGCAAGAAAACCACTCAAGATGAAATTGGTTAAAATTATTCCAAACACCATCATTAATAAGCAGATTATAAAGCTAACAATGAAGAAATATGAGTGTCGATTGATTTTCTTTCCTATAGCTGATGATTTATTCAAATATTTATCAATTATTGATAGCATGATTAGATTCAATGACCAAGAGAATATCATGAATACTCCAAAAACATCGTATAATATAGAGGGTGATGGCATTATTAGATAGAGAATACCTAAAGCAGAGGTAATTATATTTAGAAATATGGATACGTTACTTATTTTTTTCAAAAAAATTTGCGGCTTTTTTATAATCATGACATTTTCCCTTGTTTCCCTATTTTCAAATTATATATTAATTACATATATGACGTTCTTATTAATAAAATAAATATAAAAAAGTGTATAAAGGTCAAATTTCATTTTGATTTCTTTTTCTCAAGGTACTTACTTGTAAAATAATATCCTACAACCATTAAAACTAAAACTACCAAAACTAATAATAGGACCCCATTGAACACATCAGCTTGGGCTTCTAATAATTCCACGTCATTGATGTCAATAGGAGGTATGAATCCTAGAAGAGCTCCCCAAACGGAATAAAAGAACGCTCTGAAAATAGAGCCAATAAAAGTTCCTAGCGAATATTTTTTTACATCTATTTCAACTAATCCGGATGCGTATGAAATAACATCGAAGGAAATGAACGGAATAAATCTAGAAATAATTATAGCTTTCATTCCATATTTTTGAATCAGATCATCAGCGAAATCGAGAGTCTTCGCACCCACAAATTTTTCTACTAAAGGTCTTCCACCTTTTCTACTGATGTAAAAACATAATAATCCTGCTGCCATTGAACCTATTATGCCAAAAATACCTCCAAAAAACCATCCCCAAATCATCCCTGTTGCCAATAGAACAACTTCCGACGGGATTGGAACTAATAGCCCTTGTATCGCCATTATCCCAATGAATAATAGTATTCCAATTAGTTGTAACTCATAAACAGGATTCACGAACCATTCTGCCACCAACTTAAAGATAAATGTACTATCAATAAAGTAATTGTAAAATAACAAAGCTACTGATAATACAATTAAAATGAGGAATATAGCAATGTAGAGAATTGTCTTCTTATCATACTGAGAAAAATCTAAAAGATTCTTAATGTATCTCTTAATCTTACTCATGAATGATTCTTTTTCATCGGAATGAGTTTCGTTTTCACTCATATTTTTCAAATCTCATATTTTTCAAATCTCCACGTAATAATGTTAATTTAAATTTCTTTAAAAATTATAGTTTTCAAATGAAAAAAAAACGCCCTTACATTTTTGCCCATAGAGGTGGAATGGGTTTATGTATCGAAAACACTCTTCCTTGCTTTCATAAGGCTTTAAATTATAACGTTGGAATTGAAACCGACGTTCAACTCACGAGAGATGATGTGTTAATCTGTTTTCATGATTACGCTTTCAAATTAAATTCCAAGACATATAACGTTGCTGATTTAACATGTCTTGAGCTCCAACAGTTAGAATTCCCTGATAATAGAAAAATACCAACTGCTCACGATTTATTTAAGCTAGTATTAAATGAACATGATGTCCGCTTGAGTTTTGATATTCGAGGAAGAAATGCTGGAAAAGCTCTAATTACCATTGCCAAGCAATATGGGTTATTAGAAAGTATTGAAATTTCTGATAAAAGAATGATAGTGCTTTCGCAGTTAAGGAAATTTGAGGACAAGGTAAAACTGATTTACACGCTTCCAGATAAGATATCGAAGATTAATGATGCTAATGTAAACTTTGTAAAACTACAAGAATTAGATGTGAAAGCAATTAATCTTAGATCATTTCGGGCAAATATGAAAAATTTTAATGAAATTGCGAAACATGGTCTTGAATGCTACGTTTGGGGTCTTAATTATAAATCTCGGCTAAAGAAAATAATGCAATTGCGAATTGGAGATAAAAAAGTTTCTGCTATATACACAGATCATCCAGACTTGGCAATCTCAGTTAGGAACGAAATTGAAGGATCCTCAATTACTTGAATAGTCATCTTTTTATTTTGAAATACCAATAATATAATTATTCAAATTTTAAACTATAGTGCTAGGAATCATGAAATTCTCAAGAATAAATATGTTACTTATTTATGTAATCTTGGTATGGATTATATTAGCGATTACCTTTGGAGTCTATGATTTACAAATATCTATTGCTGTTGTAGATGAAAACTCAGTTTGGGGTAATTTTGGTGCTGATTATGGTGAAATGCCGGGATATGGACTAATTGCCGTTGCTCTAGCAACTTATCTTGGAGGTTATTTTAAAGATACAAAAAAACAAAAAATTCTAGGTTATGTAGGAATTGTTGTAGGAGTCATCTATGTCATGCTTGGTGTGTTTGATCAAGAATTAAATTCAAAAAATATTACACTTGGAAGCACGCTCATTTTGAGCTTAGCAATATACATGGCAATCACTTGGAATAAAGATTGGAAAGATTATAGAAAAATTAGTGGACTAATCTCGATTTTAGCGCTTCTGAATCCATTATTACTGGTGCAAATCATGAAGCTGTTATGGGGAAGAGTTAGATTTAGATCTTTACTTCCTGAATATATCGATTTTACACCTTGGTTCTTGCCGCAAGGGTTTACAGATAATTATAGTTTCCCTTCAGGGCACACAGCCATGGGCATGATGTTTCTTCCTTTATTAGTTTCTGTAAAAGACAGAAAAATCAATGATCCCACGAAAATTCTTATTACTGTACTCGTTATTGGATGGGGATTATTTGTTGCTTTATCGAGAGTAGCTGTAGGCGCGCATTATGCTTCTGACGTCTTATTTTCATCTGGCTTTGCTGCGATTATCACAATCTTGTTTTATAAAAAAATCTACAAATAAATTACAATACGCATAAAGGAACGAAGAAATAATAACTCTATAGACTCATTTTTTTTATAAAAACTATTCAATTTTTAATGATTTTGCAGGAAATTTAACTCCATGAGCCTCAACAAGACTTTTAAACAGGGATAATT
>JAGXNU010000205.1 GCA_019894815.1 Promethearchaeota archaeon | reverse complement strand
TGGCTATTACCGATCACGGGGTTATGTATGGAGCTATACAATTCTACAAAGAGGCTATTCGACAGGGAGTAAAACCCATTATTGGCTGTGAAATGTATGTTGCCCATCAAAGCAGGCTTGATAAATCCTCACAAAGAAAAGAAACTCCTCATCATTTAATACTACTAGTTAAAAATAATGAAGGCTATAAAAATTTAATAAAGCTAGTTACTTTATCTTACCTAGAAGGTTTTTATTATAAGCCAAGAATTGATAAAGAAATATTAAGAGAACATAGCAATGGATTAATTGCTCTTTCAGCTTGTTTAAAGGGAGAAATTGCCCAATGCATTTTACAGAAAGATATCAAAAAAGCCAAGGAAGTAGCCCTTGATTTCTTAGATATTTTCGGAGAAGGTAATTTTTATTTAGAATTACAAAAAAATGGTATTCCCGAACAGGAAATTGTGAATGAAAGTCTCATTGAGATAAGTCAAGAACTTTCTATTCCTCTTGTCGCGACCAATGATATCCATTATACAAATAAGGAAGATGCTCGGGCACACGAAATTTTACTTTGTATCCAAACAGCCACTAATTTAAGTGACCCTAAACGTTTAAAATTTTCAACCGATGCATTTTATTTTAATTCTCCCGAAGAGATGAATGAAAATTTTTCAAAAGTTCCTCAAGCCCTCGAAAACACTATCCGCATTGCTGAAAAATGTAATTTAGAAATTGATTTTAGGCACGCTCAGTTACCAGAATTTGAAGTTCCTCCTGAGCATAACATTAGCACTTATTTAAAAGAGCTTTGTTACAAAGGGCTTAACGAGAGATATCCTGAAATCACAAAACACTTAGAGGAAAGATTAGAATACGAACTTTCAGTTATTAAAAAGATGGAATTTGAACCTTATTTTTTGATTGTATGGGATTTTGTAAGATACGCTAAAGAAAAAGGAATTATGGTGGGACCTGGCCGGGGTTCTGCCGCAGGAAGCTTAGTTGCCTATTGTCTAAATATTACCAACATTGACCCTATGGCATACGGTTTGCTGTTTGAGAGATTTTTGAATCCCGAAAGAATCAGTATGCCAGATTTTGATATTGATTTTTGTTATGAACGAAGAGAAGAAGTAATTGAGTATGTTTCTGAAAAATATGGTAATGATAAAGTAGCCCAGATAATTACTTTCGGTACTATGGCGGCCAGAGCTGCTGTTAGAGATGTGGGCAGGGCTTTGGGAATTCCCTATGCTCAAGTGGATACTATCGCTAAAATGATCCCCTGGGAACCCAACATTACTATCGAAAAGGCTTTAAAAATGGAAAGCCGAATTAAAGAGTTAATGAAAAGAGATGAGGATATAAAAAAGTTGATTGAGACTGCTTCTTCTTTAGAAGGTTTAGCTCGACATGCTTCTACTCATGCTGCTGGCATAGTTCTTTCTCGAAAACCACTGACTGATTATGTTCCTCTACAAAAGACCGCTGAAGGAGAAATATGTACCCAGTACGCTATGGCTGAATTAGAAGAACTGGGATTGTTGAAAATGGATTTTTTGGGACTCCGCACTTTAACTGTAATAAGCAATGCTTTAAAAATAATAAAACATACTCGGGGAGAAAAGGTTGATATAAACAAGATTCCTTTGGATGGTAAAAAAGTGTACAAAATGTTATCTAAAGGAAATTGTGTTGGTATTTTCCAATTAGAGAGCGAGGGGATGAGAGATTTAGTTAAAAGGTTAAAACCTGAAAATATAGAAGACATTACTGCTTTACTGGCATTGTATAGACCAGGACCTTTGGGGAGCGGTATGATCGAGGATTTCATTAATAGGAAGAAGGGAATTATAGAAATAAAATATGCGCATCCTCGATTAGAATCCATATTAAAGGAAACTTACGGAGTAATCGTTTATCAGGAACAGGTTATGAAAATTGCCAGTGAATTGGCAGGATTTACTTTGGGACAGGCAGATATACTGCGAAAAGCTATGGGGAAAAAACAGAAAGGAGTGATGGAAAAACAACGGGAACTTTTTATAAAAGGTGCTCAAAAAAATAATATTAAAAAAAATACAGCTGCTGATATATTTGATTTGATTGCTTATTTTGCCGGATATGGTTTTAATAAATCCCATAGCGTATCCTATGCCTTTATCTCCTACCAAACTGCCTATTTAAAAACTCATTATACCGTAGAATATATGGCTTCTTTACTCACCAGTATTATGGGAAACAACGATAAGGTAGCTTTATATATAAAAGAATGTCGTAATATGAATATTGAAATACTGCCTCCCGATATAAATCAGAGTTTAGTAAATTTTACCGTAGTAGATGGAAAAGCTATTCGTTTTGGGTTAGCTGCTGTGAAAAATGTTGGTGAGAAAGCTATAAAAAGCATTATTGAAGAACGCAAAAGAAATTCTAAATTTACTTCCTTCCTTGATTTTTGCCAGAGAGTTGATTTAAGAGTAGTAAATAAGAGGGTAATTGAAAGTTTGATAAAGTGTGGCGGCTTCGATTCTATTGGCGCAAAAAGGTCCCAATTGCTGGCGGTTTTAGATGTATCATTAAAAAACGGGCAGGAATATCAAAAATCTAAGAGAAATGGACAGACTTCGATTTTTGATCTTTTTGAAAAAAATATCACAGATAAAAATAGCGGTAATTACCAGGATAGATTACCGGATATATCAGAATTTTCTAAAAATGAACTTTTAGCTATGGAAAAGGAAATGTTAGGATTATATATTTCCTATCACCCATTAAATGATTATAAGGAAAAATTAAAGAGAATTATAACTTCTACATCAATCGAACTAGCTAACCATCCAGATAAAAGTAGAGTAATTTTGGCCGGAGTGATTAATAATTTTAAAAGAAAGAGTACCAAAAATGGAAATCTCATGGCATTTATTACTTTAGAAGATTTAGAGGGTACAGTAGAAATAATAGCATTTCCTAAAGTTTTCGAAAAATGTAAAGAAATTATAAAAAAAGATGAGATTGTCATAACAGAAGGACGGCTTGACGTGACAGAAGGAAAGATAAAAATTATTGCTGAGAAAATAACTTTTTTAGAAAAATACATAGAAAATAAAAAACCTGCTTCTAAAACAAAAGAGAAGAATCATAATTTTGCTGAAGAACTTCACCTCGAGATTAACACTAAAAAAAATGAACCTGATCTTTTAAGAAAGTTAAAGGAATTGTTTTACGAATATCCGGGAAAAAGTCAAGTAGTACTTCATTTTAAGGATAAGGATAAAACTATATTACACGCCATAGATAAAAAATATTCAGTTAATATAGATGATAAATTTATGGAAGGAATTTGTGGTATTTTAGGAGATGATAAAATATGGACAGAAAAACGTTAAAGAATAATGAATATAAATGTTAGAAGGTTCATTTAAAATGTGGAAAGTTATTTACATTGCCAAAGATATTTTATTCGCCAAAAATTTAGAAAAAATACTAAAAGAAAATGGAATTGAAACCATTTTAAACCAGTTACAAGTGAGGAAAGATGAATTGGACGGAAATGTAGAAATATTAGTTCCCAAATGCGAAACTCAAGAAGCAGTTGATTT
>JAGXNU010000204.1 GCA_019894815.1 Promethearchaeota archaeon | reverse complement strand
ACGCAAGATATGTTAGATTGGATCGATCATGCAGAGGATGTCGGTCAAGGGATATATAAACGCCTAATGAGATATTACAATCGACTCAAAAAAGGAAGATATCCTAAAAAAGGAATGTTGAGATATTTATCTGGAGAAGGAGCTATTCCAATTGTGGAAGCCATAATTAAAGACGAAAATAAGTATGAAACTGCAGTAAACATCCCAAATGATGGCATAATAGATAATCTACCGCAAGATTTGGTGATTGAATGTCCTGGAATAGTGAATAAAAAAGGAGTTCATGGAGTGAAATGGGGTAATCTACCAAAAAATATTGCTACAATTCTTCGCATAGAAGCAACAATTCAAGATTTATGTGTTGACGCTATTCTAAATAAATCAAAAGAACAAGCTATTACCGCATTAGCGGTAGACCCAAATGTTGGAAGTTTTGAGATGGCGGATAAGATTTTTAATGAAATGCGAGAGAAGCATGATTATTATAATTATTTTAAATAAAGAATAGAAATATAAATAGAAAAAAGAAAATAAACGATCATGAAACCTCCATTTAATTTACGATGTGAGTATCTTAAAAGTCCCATAAATATTGATGTAAAGCAGCCTAGATTTTCTTGGCATCTTTTTCATGAAGAAAGAAACCAATATCAATCTGCATACCAGATTCTGGTTTCATCTACAAGGGATTTAATAGAGTCTGAGAAGGGAGATATATGGGATACGGGAAAAATAGAATCTAAAAAAAACTCTAACATAATTTATGAAGGGAATTCCTTAAATTCTGATTCATCATATTTTTGGCGTGTAAAGTGGTGGGATAAAAATGATAAAGAAAGCAAGTTTAGCAAAATCTCATCTTTTGGAACAGCCCTATTAGATAAGTCAGAATGGAAAGCAGATTGGATCACTAAAAAGGCATTTACTGATAACAAACTCAAAAAAGAGTTCCAATATAAATCAGGTAAAAGAGGTCTTGTTGGACGCTTAAAAGAGTTTTTCGCGATATACCTTAGGAAAGAATTTACATTATATAAGCCTATTAAGAAAGCTAAGGTATACGTGTGTGGTTTGGGTTACTATGAATTGCGAATAAATGGTGAAAAAGTAGGAAATTATCACTTAGATCCTGCCCAGACCGATTACCGAAAAATCGCCTTATATTCTACCTTTGATGTAACATCATCTCTAAAGAATAATAATGCGATTGGAGTTATTTTAGGAAATGGTCGGTGTATAGAATTATTTAAATATGATTATCCAAAATTGATAGTTCAATTGCATGTTCATTACCAGGATGGTTCTACATCCATAATAGGGACAGATTCGACTTGGAAAATCTCAGGTGGACCACTCATCGAAAATGGAATATATTTTGGAAATAATTATGATGCTCGGTTGGAAATGCCGGGATGGGATTTACCTCATTTTGATGATACTCAATGGGAGAATGCAGTAAATGTAAATGGACACGAGTTAGCATCACAATTAATGGAACCTATCCAAGTTACAGAAGTTATTCAACCTAAAAAACTATATAACCCACAACCCGGAATTTATGTTTTCGATTTTGAGCAAAATTTTACAGGTTTCGTTAGGTTAAAATTACGTGGTCCTCGGGGAACTCGAGTTCAAATGAGGTTTACCGAAGTTATTTTTAAGGATGGAACGATAAATACAGCTACTAATGGATATGCTCGAGCTGCAGATGTTTTCATCCTTAAAGGAGAGGGGGATGAAATTTATGAACCAAAATTTACATACCACGGCTTTAGATATGTAGAAATCACGGGATTTCCTGGAGTTCCAACTCTAGAAAGTATTGAAGGTTTATTTATTCATTCAAATGTTGAAAAAATTGGTGATTTCTGTTGTTCAGATAATCTAATTAATAAAATTCATGAAGTTATACTTTGGGGTCAACTGAGTAATTTAATGAGCATTCCTACGGATTCTCCTCAAAGAGATGAACGTCAGGGATGGATGGGTGATATCCAACTTGTCACTGAAGAATCGATTTTAAATTTCAACATGGCAAGATTTTTCAGTAAATACATACGTGATATTAATTTATGCCAGAAAAAAGATGGAAGTATTTCCGATGTTGTTCCCCCATATTGGTCATTATATCCCGCAGATCCAGCGTGGGGTACTGCATTTGTCACGATAGCATGGAATCTCTACTGGTACTATAATGACATCCGAATTCTTGAAGAAAATTATGAAGGAATGAAGGATTATGTTGATTTTTTAATTTCTAAATCAGAAGGAAACTTATTTTTATTAGGTAAATATGGAGATTGGTGCCCACCAAGTAGCATTGTCTCAAGAAAAACCCCCGTACAACTAACATCATCATGGTATTTCTATCACGATACGTTATTTCTATCTAAAATCGCGGCTATTCTTGAAAAAGGCCAAGATGAAGAGTTTTATCAAAAAAAGGCTGAAGAAATCAAACTTGCGTTCAATGAGACGTTTTTAAAATCATGTTATGAAACACCTAAATTATCTCCAGCAGATCGAACAATAAGTCAGACATCTAATACTTTACCTCTATATTTAGACATGGTTCCTGAGAAGAAAAAGAAAGGAGTATTCTCAACTCTGATTGAGACGATTAAAAATGACTATGATTATCATGTTGATACTGGAATAATAGGAACCAGATATATTTTCGATGTACTCTCTGATAACGGCCATCCAGAGATTGCTTATAAGATAATTAGTCAAGAAAGTTTTCCAAGTTATGGTTATATGATTAAAGAAGGTGCTACCACACTTTGGGAACGTTGGGAAAAATTAGAGGGTGGTGGAATGAATTCACACAATCATATCATGCTCGGTTCAGTTGATACATGGTTTTATAAATCTCTTGGTGGAATTAGTTGCACAACACCAGGGTGGGAAACAATAAAGATCAAGCCATTCATTCCTGATGATATCGAGTATGTTAGAGCATCAATAAATACAATTAGGGGATTGATCTCTTGCTCATGGGAAAAATTGAACGACTTTTTAGCACTAACAATAGAAATTCCTATAGGATGTTTTGCACAAATATGGATTCCCTTTAGCGAAGTAAATAATTTAATTAGTGAAAATGAAATAATAATCTGGAAGGACGGTAAATTTGAGACTATAAGCAAAGAGCTTCAATATAAAGAAACTACAGATAAATTTATGATCTTTGAAACTGGTTCAGGTTTTTATCAATTTAATATCCAATAATTTGAGTAAAAATTTTCTCTTTAAGGGCTATTCCAATATCGGTCATCACCCATATAGAAATTTGATTTTAATTAAAATAAATCTAATATAAGATTTATTATTTAGAAAGGAATTTTGGGAGTAGTTCTATAATTTGTTATAATAAACTTTTTAATATTAAATATCATCATATAATATAAATTTTATAAAGATGAATCTAAAATGATTGTAAAAGCTACAAATGAGTATATAGCATTATTAAATCTAGCAATTGCCCGTGAAATTCAAGTTTCGGCACAATACATGCTACAACACACAAAAATGGAAAAGCTAAAGAGAAAAGTGATCAAAGAGAACTATTTACTTGAAAGTACGACATATGACGAGTTTGGAA
>JAGXNU010000203.1 GCA_019894815.1 Promethearchaeota archaeon | reverse complement strand
ATCATGGTTATTCCTTTACAAGAATTACACCATTTTGAAGTAATCTCTACAATAGAAATCCCTTTTTCTGACCCATGGATTCCAAAGTTCTTTAACTCTTCAATATTCGTAAAATCATCACTATTTCTTTTGAGAATTTTCATTTTGTATTATGTAGAGAATTTATACTCGTTATAAAATAGCTTAACACATAATATGAATAATGATTCATATTAAAATATTAATTATTATCATCATTATTATTCACATTATGGAAAATGTAAAATTAGAAGTTAATGATAAAGAAATTGCACTAAACGAAATAATGAGTAATGTTATTTCTAATATTGTAGAGGGTTTTCTTGACGCATTAAATGATATACCTGAAGTAAGGAAAAAGATAAATTTAGAAATCACATTTTGATTTCTTCTTTTTGGTCTTTATATTTCTTAATAGCTCTCCTTAGAGTCCTAATCGATAACTCTGCGCAATGTTTATGATCATCAGGTAAGCCTTTTAAAGCTTGATCGACATCTTCAGGGCTCAAATTTTCAGCGTATTTCAAGGTTTTTCCTTCAATTAGCAGGGTTGTTTGACAAGCAGTTGCAACAGAAGCACCACAGCCATCGGTAATAAAATTTGCTTTAATAATGATATCATTTTCAATTTTTAAAAAGTAGGACATGGTATCACTACATGGTCCGGTATAAGAATGTGAAACATTTATATCATCTTCAAGAGGTTTCCCCCAATTTTTAGGATCATGAAATAATTCAACAATGTATTCATTAAATTCTTGCTTTTCTTTCTCAATTATTTCATTTTGAAGGCTTTCTACAAAATCATCAAACTTATTCGAAGGCATATTTAGTTCAGAACTTAATTTTTAGTACATTACTGAATAATGATTCACGAAATTTAAACTTAAACTTATTAATATGTTAGAATTATTTGAGAAATGAATTGAGTATTGTAACACTGCTATAATGAATAATTATTCATAATATTTAAATTTTAGAATGGATTACTTCAATTATTCTATAATAAATATAAGAAAGGAAGAGAAAAAATGAAAATTGCTATTAGTACGGATTCAGGTAAAGTATGTGCTCATTTTGGTCGTGCACCAGAATTTACATTCATAACTATTGAGAATAGTGAAATTATTGAAAAAGTGGTTCTTCCAAATCCAGGTCATACAGTGGGAAGTATTCCAAAATTCTTAAGCGAGCAGGGTGCAAACTATATTATTGCTGGCGGGATGGGGAGAAGAGCAGTCGAATTCTTCAATCAATATAATATAGAAGTTATATCGGGAGTCGAAGGTGCTATTGATGAGGTGACAAAAGAATTTATAAATGGAACTTTGGAAGGTTCAGAAGGTATTTGTACTCCCGGAGCTGGTAAAGGATATGGAATTGATAAAATCCATACCGAAGCTGATGATAATCAAGATCACCACCATTAATTCTGAATTATTTTCGAGATATGGCTAAAATTAATATTTTTATAATCTATAAATATTAATTGTATGACTATTAAGAATGAGATTAGTTTGAAGTTTTATGAAAATTTGCTATTTATAAATATCATTCTTTTGATCATAAGTGCTACTTTTTTCATTCTTAAGCTAGTGTTTGGCACCCTTACTAATAGTATAGCACTCCAAGCAGATGCTTTTGACAGCATGACTGATATTGTTATATCTCTATCTGGTATAATTGGGTTTGTTTTTGCCAGAAAGAAACCAAATGAAAAGTTTCCATATGGATATTATAAAATGGAGAACATTATTAGTCTAATAATCTCTCTATTCATTTTTTTAACGGCATATAACATTGTAATTCAAGGATTTAAAGATATAATCAATTTTATCAATGGAATTCCAAAATTAACAATCTATTTACATGATGTTTTTATTTTTTTAATTATCTCATTAACAGTATCATTATTTATAACAATTTACTTGAAATACATGGCTAAGAGAACTAATTCACCAATTCTCAAATCAGAAGCCAGTGAGAAAATGACAGATATTTTTATTTCATTATCTGTAGTAATAGGTTTTATTGGAATTCTATTTAATTTCAACATTTTGGATTCAATTTTTGGATTGATCATTGTTGTTTTCATCATCAAAGGGGGGTACGATATTTTTGTCTCTTCCATAAAAACATTACTTGATGCGGTTATAGATTATGAAGATCGATCAGAACTCTATAAAATGATTGAAAATGTTCCAAAGATCAAAAAAATTAAAAATCTGGAAATTAGAGCCTATGGAAGGTTTATATTTTTAGAGCTAGAGCTCATTCTGAGTAAAAATTTTCCGTTATCTCAAATCAACTCTTTAAAAAACAAGTTAAGAACTGATATCAAACTTAAATTCCCCTTGATTCTCAAAATTATAATCATCATTGATAATGCTGAAAAAAATGAAACTAAAATTGCTGTTCCCTTGGAAGATTCGCGAGGTTTAAATTCAAAAATCTCCGATCATTTTGGAGAAAGCCCATTTTTTGGTTTTGTAGAATTTCAAGAAGGTAATTTTTCAAAATTAGAGATTGTGAAAAATGATTTTATCCATCATGAAAAAAGAAAAGGCATTTTAATATCTGATTGGCTCAGTTCACAAAAAGTTGATAAAATATACGTCAAAAAGGAATTAAAAAAGGGACCATCTTTAATTTTAGATAGTAATTTCGTAGAAATGATTATTATAGATTTTGAAAGATTAGACAACATATTAAATATAGAAAAGGACGTATAAGCACTTAAACCCATATTCCTGAAAGTTTTTAAGGTTAATACCTAAAAAAAAATTAGATTTGATAATTAAAAGATAAAAGAATAAAAAATTATCTATATAAGTCATTAGTTGTTTCTTTAATCAGATCTTTATAAGATTTTTTAGCCTTGTCAGCACCTAGCTTAATCTTATCGATCGCTACTTCGATTTCTTCTTGGGAAATGCAAACATTTTTATAAGATTTAGGATCTAAGGTGTTGATATTTTCGTCTTTAACACCCCTTCGTATTGCTAATAATGTGGCTTCTTCACATATCGCTTTAATGTCAGCACCTGTATAACCTTCTAATAATTCTGCTAATTTTTCAATATTAATATTTTGATTCACGGGTCGATTAGAAAGATGGATTTTGAATATTTCAATTCTTGATTTCTTATTTGGCAATGGAACCTCTATATGCCTTCCAAAACGTCCTGACCGGAGTAAAGCAGGGTCTAATAAGTCAGGTCTATTTGTAGCAGCGATAAGCACGACATTGTTTAATTCTTCTAAACCGTCCATTTCTGTTAATAGTTGGGCAACTACTTGTTCAACAACATGAGAGCTTGATGATCCTGATCTTTTTACTGCAATAGCATCAATCTCATCAAAAAAAATGATACAAGGTGCTGCAGCTCGTGCCTTTCTAAATGTCTCTCTTACTGCTTTTGAACTTTCTCCTACCCATTTCGATAAAAATTCTGGACCCTTAATTGAGATGAAATTTATTTCTGTTTCATGAGCGAGTGCTTTAACCATCAATGTTTTTCCTGCACCTGGGACTCCAAATAGCAATATTCCATTTGGTGGTCTGGATTTCATGTGGTCATAAAATCCCGGATAAATAAATGG
>JAGXNU010000202.1 GCA_019894815.1 Promethearchaeota archaeon | reverse complement strand
AATCCAGTTGATACAGCAAGAGCAGCAGATCCCATAAAAATGATTCGTGGTCGAGCTTGTGCAGCAAACATTGTTCCAACATCCACGGGTGCAGCTAAAGCGATTGGCGTCGTGTTTCCAGAATTACAAGGAAAAATGGATGGTATCGCAATGCGCATTCCAACCCCAAATGGGAGCGTTGTTGATTTAAAAGCAAATCTAGGGAAATCTACTACAGCAGAAGATATTAACGCTAAAATGAAAGAAGCTGCATCAGGTTATCTTAAAGGAATTTTAGAATATACTGATGATGCAATAGTAACTACCGATATTGTTGGCAATCCCGCAAGTTCTATTTTCTCTAGCTTGTGGACCAAGGTAATCGGTGGCACTTTCTGTGGTGTTGTCAGCTGGTACGATAACGAGTGGGGATATTCCAATAGATTGGCTGATTTAATCGTCAAGAAACTATAAAATCATTACAATTTTTATTCTTTTTTTTTTTATCTCTTAAGCATACTAAACGCATTCTTATATGTATATTGCGCCACGTGCTTTAATTATGGGACAATTATATTTGTGTCTATTTGATTATTTTTTTTTTTTACTACTTAATTTTTTAATTTTCTTCCAAAATTCAGCTGGTAACTAAAAAAGTTGCCAAACCTTTCAATGAAAACTAATCCAGCTTCTTTTGCCCATTTTTTTTCAGTCCTTCTTAGGGGATAATCAGGATCGATAAATAATTCGCTAAATGAAATGATTCCCTCAGGTTTTAATACTCTTTTTAATTCCATCAGTGCTTGAACTGGATTTGGAATTTCTGGTAAACAAGCAATCGCAAAAATCCGATCTATGCTCTCATTTTCAAATGTAAGGTTGTACACATCATTGATCATTGGTATGATATTTTTTATCTCTTCGTTTTCAAGTCTTTTTTTTAAACGATTAATAACACTTTCTTGAATATCTATAGCGTAAACTTCTCCATCTGGTAGAATTTTACAAGCGACTGCTTTAGTATAATTTCCTTTTCCTGGACCAATCTCAATCACTTTCATGCCAGGTTGTAAGTTCATTCGCTCAGCAATTAGATAAGGTTTTTGGATGAATTTCCTTCGAATTGGATTATCAATTATTCGTGTCATGAATGCGGGAATGGGAAAAGGATGAATTTTTCTAATAATCTTTGCAACAACAAATAGGTAGAATAATAAAATTACTATTATGATTACGGTAATAGAACAAATATCTCTTAGAACTAATCCTATATTTAAAATCATACGATGTCTTAGTAATTTATATTTAGTTGTATTTAGTTAGATCAGAAAAAATTTAATTTTTAATTTTGATCCATTAATTTTATTCTATATAATTTAAAAAGGAAATAATTTTAATAGTTTTTAATTTATCCATATTCATGGATCTAAGCATTGCGAAAGAAATAAAGCTTGAAGATAAAGGTTTATTCGACAAATATTTTCAGAAATTTCCTCCTATAGCATCAGAATTTACTTTTACGAACCTATACATGTGGAGGAATTTTTATGGTCTAAATTTTATTGAATGGAAAGATCACCTAATACTCTTTTCACGTGACATTTTCAAGAAAAAAAAAGAACCCGCATCGGGAAACAAAAATTCTTTGTATTTTTTTCCACCAGTAGGTCCTAATCCTACAGAAATCATCATTTCTCTATTTAAAGAACTTAAAGACTTGGAATTCCATAGAGTTCCTGAAGCAATAACGAATACCATTCCAAACAGCGCCGATTATCAATCGTTAAATCTACAAATATTGGAAGATAGAGATAACTGGGATTATGTGTATGAAACAGAAAACCTTAGGACTTTACCAGGAAATAGGTATCGTCAAAATAGACGGTGGCTAAACAAGTTTTTAGAAACCTATGATTATGAATTCAAGCTTTTGACTGAAAATGAAGTAGATCGAGTCAAAAAACTCCAATTAGAGTGGTGCATTCTTAGAGAATGTGAAGACGATGAGAGTTTGAAAGAAGAAGAGTTAGCTATTTATGACGCTTTGGATAACTTCTCTACTTTAAGTTTTCACGGCGCAATACTATGCGTAGATGAAAAATGTGCTGCGTATACATTTGGAGAAATGTTAAATCCAGAAACAATGGTTATTCATGTAGAGAAAGCCCACATGGATTACGAAGGAGCTTATCAAGCAATAAACTATTTATTTTTGAAAAGTAGTTTTGAAAATGTGATTTATGTTAACCGAGAGCAAGATTTAGGCGTCCCTGGTTTAAGAAGGGCTAAGGAATCATACAAACCAATTCGAATGATTGAAAAAAGTATTATATATCGAAGGGGATAAAAATCAAGGATTAGATTCTTAAAGATTTAAATACTCTTTTTAAATTTTCTATAAATAGTATATATAATTAAAATAACATGGTTTTCATATAATACTAGATAAAATAACAAATGTGATTTTTAATGTCTGATGATGAAGTTAAATATGATGAAGGTCCGGGAAAAGACAAAATAGGGAAAGTAGGCAATCTAGTGGGTAAAACTATGACTCACACTGTCCAAATCCAATTTACAGATCCGGATGTCGAACGGAACTCTTATTTTGTAATATATGGTGATAAAGATGAGGAAGGTAAAAGGGACCATTACATCTTAAGTATTAATAAGATGTGGAGCGAATCAAAGGGAACGATTGCTGATCTCCAAGTACTCGGAGATAGACCAAGAAGACCATTCGATATTGGTTCAGAAGTGTATAAAGCAAGTGAAGAACAAATTGCTCGTTTATTAGGGATCTATAACGCTCCAGAAGAATCTGTATCATTGGGAAAACTCATAGGATATCCGTTTGATGTGAATTTGTTAATAAAGAATTTTGGACGGATTTTTGTTACCGGAAAATCAGGATCAGGTAAATCCTATAGTATGGGCGTGTTGTGTGAAGAATTCATGAGAAAGGGTATTCCTATAGTGATTCTTGATAGACATGGAGAATATGGGTCTTTGAAAGTCGCTGCTGATGAGACTCCTGATGATGAACCAAAAGCTGAAGCCCAAGAAAGTGAATTTGTTGATTCAATCATCGAATTTGCGGATTTAAGCATAAATAAAGGGGGAGATATTGATGTAGAATACCTATTTTCCTTAGACGCAACAGATCTAGTAGCTCCTAATCTATGTACTATTATTAACATGCGTGGAATGGATCTAACCGTACAAGAAATGGTAGCAGGAAAAGTACTCAAAAAATTATATCAAGCTAGCACTGGTCGTAGAATTCCTCCATTCTATTTATTTCTCGATGAGGCACATTTATTTGCGGGAAAAAAACAAACAGATACTTGTGAAGTCGTGAAATTATTTAGCCAAGAGGGGAGGAAATTTGGGGCGAATATAGTCATAGGTACGCAAAGGCCGCAGCTCCTTGACACAACGATTCGCGCGCAAGCGGGTTCATGGGTCGTGCATAACCTAACAGACATTCGAGATATAAATGTAACGATCTCAAGTGCAGAAGATTTAACCAGAGGTAATAAAGCAGATATTTCCGGGTTAGATAAAGGAGAAGCAATAATATGTGGAGAAGCTGTGAAGGGTATCCCTTTATTTGTCAAGGTCCGAAAAAGAACCACAGCTCATGGT
>JAGXNU010000201.1 GCA_019894815.1 Promethearchaeota archaeon | reverse complement strand
CATTACAGGTGCATCTTTAATTATTAGGCGTACTGCAAGAAGAGCAGCAAATGGAATTGCTAAGACTGGATATGTTCACCCTTCCACTAACATTCGACATGGAGTAGCGTTTACTTTTGAAGAAGAATTATCACCTTTTGAAGATATGCCAGAAGATATTCAAAGATCCCAAAGGGATTGGTACGGCGGACATTATAAGTAATCTTAGTTTTTTTCTCTTTCAGTAATGTACTTCTTCTATTTTGTTTGATTGAGCGCTTTTGTACATAGTTTCGACAATTTTCAATATTTTCAAACCATATTTCGCGTCTGTTAAAGGTCTTGTATTATTCAATATACAATCCATGAAATGGGCGATTTCTTGCGGATATCCAAAATTCCAAGCTTCAGCGGGAACAGGGAATGTCCAACCTCTTGTAGTTCCTGCTTTTTCCACGGCGTATCCATATCCTTTCTTACTATAAACGCTCATTAAATTTGAGAAAGTTGGCGATACTTTTATTTGACCCTCCGTGCCAAAAAGTTCAAATCGCATGTCATAACCTCCTGGTGCCGTCCAAGATTCTTCAATGACTATTTGGGCATCGTTCTCAAAGTATAATACTCCTACAGCATTATCTTCAACTTCACATTTACCAAAATCTCCTCTATCTGGCATGATGGTTTTAACCTGACAGAAAACTTCAACAACATCACAACTTAAATACCATACTAAACAAGCAATATCATGGATACCTAAGTCTAAAAGAGCGCCACCTCCTGATTCTTCAGCTCTATAGAACCAAGCTGAATGCGGACCAGAGTGTTGTTCTTTTCCCCGACCCATGTAAATTTGACCCAAAGCACCCTCATCAATCACTTCTTTAACCTTGCTAAAAGTGGGAGCATACATGTTATTTTCACAATAAAAGATCTTCTTATTGGATGATTTTTCAGCATCCAGCATCTCTTGCCCTTCTATAACATTTCTAGCTAAGGGTTTTTCAACAAGGGCGTGTTTTCCAGAACTCAATATTCTTGTTGTAATATCCTTATGAAGAAAATTCGGAACACATGCAGATACCACATCACATTCAAGTTTTAATAGATCTTCATAATTTTTTGAAGGGTTACCCGGAATATCATACTTTCTCATGAGAATTTTAGCTTCTTCTTCATTTAAAGATGAGAGCCCAATAATTTCAACATTTGGTAATAATGAGCATGAATGGCAGTGATGTTCAGCAATAAATCCAGAACCTATAATACCTATTTTTAATTTTTCCATGTATTTAACCTTACTTTTTCAAAAAGATTAGGATAATTATTTCCAAAATTCAGTTGGAGTTAAAATTTCTTTTATACGTGAGAATGGGCAAGCCGCAATGCAATTACCACAATCGCTTGAATTTTCAATCCAAAATTCAAAGCATTTTTCTACATTAACATAATATTTTTTAATGCCTGGATTATTTGATATGCTGGTTGGAATAAAATCTGGTTCTTTATCAAAACTAATTGCATCGGTTTCGCATGATTCTGAACATTTAAAGCAATTCTTGCAAGTTTTTTCTACTTTTTTTATGAAGTTCAAATTAGGAATATCGGAAATTAGAGGTAAATCCGTAAACACCTTACAAATTCTCACTCTTGGACCAAATTCGGGTGTGATTAATAAACCATGCCTTCCTAATGCTCCAAGACCAGCATCAACTGCTAATGGTATGCTTAGAGCAGTGTCATTTCCGCTTTGAATTGCACGATATCCTAAGTTCCTTATGAATTCTCCTAGACAAGAAATTACAAAAGCCATCTTTGAATAAGCTAGAGAAGCAGCAGCGGCTGCAGGTTGAGCAGGTGCTGTTGAAATTGCCTCTTGATCCATCTCAATTGCAATGACAATTACTTTATTGATCCCTTCAGGTAATTTAATTGGTGTATCTAAAACCGAATTAGGTTCAGAGCCTTCTCTCACCCCTTTTTTTGATTCTGCTTCACTAATTCCAGTTGGTCGTACAAACCCCGTTTTGAAAATCCATTTATCATCCACATCTGCTATACCTACTAAAGAAGCTCCAAAAAATTTTGCGGCTTTCTTTATTTGTTGAGTAATTAAGTTTCTGTCTTGTATTTCAAGCTTAGTTTTCATCCAGTCTATTCCATAACCAATGTCAGTGTCCTCTGATCTATTCCGCGAGAAAGCGGAAGGGAATTTTTCATATACAGTCCAACCCGCTGCTACTAAAGCAAAATCAATTCGATTATATCCTTCCTTTTTAGAGTTAATATGAGATTCAATATTCTCATCAAACATTTTTCCAAAAGTTGGTAAACTTTTATCCCACGTGCGTCTATAAATCATGTTGTATTTTTCTTCAAACCGGTCGTACTTTTCTTCATCAATTTCATAAGGAGAATCTTTAGAATTCATTATTTAAAATCAAGCCGCTATTAAGTAACTTCAATTTGAGATAATATCTTAAGTATAATTGATAGGCAATACATAAAAAGTTTAGATAATAAACATATAACTAAGGAGTTAATTTCAATTAAAAACATAAAATTATGACAGATAAAAGATTTATCGTCCAGCTAGGAATGGGTGTAGATCAACATGGACACGATAATGATTGCACCCAAGCTGCAATTAAAGCAATAAAAAATGCAATCTCAAATAATTGTTTAACAGGATTATTAGAAATTTGTGAATTGAATAATCCAAAAGATCTTCTGGCAATGAAGGTTCATGTGAAGATTGGTGCTCCATATCCGGATAAATTAGATCACAAGAAAGTTCTAAAAGCTGTGCCATTTGGCTTAAAATCGCTTGAGGTTGTTAAAGGGGGATTAGTAGCAGATGGAATCATGATAAAAGAATTGGGAGATACTTCAGATAAGATGATAATGTGCAATGCTGCGGTGACCGTATCTTTATCGATATGATCTCAAATTAATGAATTAAGAATTAGCTGATAAATATGGTTACTAGATGTGAATGGGCAGGGAATGAACCGCTCATGAGAGAATATCATGATAAAGAGTGGGGAACCCCTCAACATGAGGATCAAATCCTTTATGAATTATTAATTTTAGAAGGAATGCAAGCCGGTCTTAGTTGGAGCACGGTGCTTAAAAAGCGTGAAAACTTCAGAAAAGCATTTGATAATTTTGATTATAAGATTATTTCTAAATATGATGAGAATAAAGTTGAAAAACTACTTCTAGATAAGGGTATTATCCGTAATCGATTAAAAATAAATTCTGTTATTACTAATGCTAAATTATTCATCAAGATACAAGAAGAATCTGGTTCATTTAATAATTATATCTGGAAATTTGTAAATAACAAACCCATAGATAATCAATGCAAATCAATGAGTGATATACCTGCTCATACTGAACTTTCTGATTTAATAAGTAAAGATATGAAAAAACGAGGATTTAAATTCATCGGTACTACAATAATCTATGCCTTCATGCAAGCAATTGGCATGGTAAACGATCATGCTACATATTGTTTTCGGCATGAAGAAATAAAAAAATCAATGGTTTAATTGTAAATTTTCTAATCCAAGTTCTTGTTCTGCATATTGTTTCAGAGCATTCCATTGTTCTTCAGAAGTTCCAAAATATTTAAATACTGCTATTC
>JAGXNU010000200.1 GCA_019894815.1 Promethearchaeota archaeon | reverse complement strand
TAGTAATAGTAGCACCTGAAGGCAAATCTAATTCATATGAGAAGAATAATCCTAAAAATGAGGAGAAAGCTCCAAATAATATTGATAGTAATATTATTCTATTTATTTTGTAACTCCATTGATAAGCAGCAGCAGCAGGAGTAACAATCATGGCAAAAACTAAAATCGCACCGATTGCTTTTAAAGAAACTACAATAGCTAATGAAATTAATATTAAAAACAAATAGGACAAAAATCTGATGGGTAACCCCGTAGCACTTGCCATTTCTTCATCAAAAGTCATAAAAAATAATTCTTTTTTCATGAAATATATAATTCCAAGAATGAATATACTAAATAAAATTAATAACACAAGATCTTCGGTTGTAACTACAAGAACATTTCCAAATAAAATAGCATTTACACCCGCATTATAAGTTTGTATTAAGCTAATAAATAATACAGCCAATGCCATAGTAAACGAAAATATAATCCCTACAGCAACGTTATTATCTTCTACATAACCCTTTTCGTTAATAAATCCAATAGTAAGTGCAGAACCTGTGCCAAACATGAATATAGTTAAGAAGGGATTAACTCCAATAAGGATCCCAAGAGCACCACCTGCAAAAGAAGCATGTGCAATCCCTGCTCCCATAAATACAAGCTGTCTTAAAATTATATAAACTCCAACTAATCCACAAATAACTCCTACTAATATTGATGTTATTAACGCCCGTTGTAAAAAGGCAAATTCCATTAAAGCTTCAAAAAAATTTTGATAAATCATTTTTTATCAATTTAAATATATTCAATTTGTTATTATTATTTTTTGTGTTTTCTAATTTTATTTTAAATCTATTTCCTATAATTTTAGGTTATGAGAATATTTAAATAACATTTAATCTTATTTACGTTCAATCGTAATTACGAATAATCGTAAAACTAAATGGGCAACATAAAAATTCACTCAAAATATCGATTATTTACTCTTTTCTCGATAGTTTATCTGATTACAGGAATGGTTTTTACTGAAAATATTCCAATTGAAACCGATTTTGAAAATGATCAAATAAATTCTACTATTAAACCATCTACTACAACTTTAAACATAGTTACATCTATTACAATAATTCAAGATGTTGTAACAGACATTATTGGACAAGATGTTGTTGTAATTGTAAGTGGGGCAGAAGATCCCCATTCATATGAACCAACTAGCAGTGAGGTGTCAGCATTGGAAAATGCAGATATTATCTTCCGACTGGGGATAGACGATTTAGAACCTTGGTGGAGATCAGGATGGGAAGATTCTATTGTAGTTAAATTAGTAGATCCATTAATGATCAAGATAGATCCATTATTAGGATTTGCAAATCCTCACGTATGGATGGATCCTAATAACATTATCAATTTTACTAATAAAATTAATAACACTCTTTGGGATAATGAACTACTTCAATCTAATAAGTGGATTTTTTCTAATAATACAGAGACGTATATAAATACTTTAGAATTATTATTAGTTGAAATAGAAAGTGCTAAAAGTATTTTTCAAGGAATTAAATTAGTAGTGAATCATCCCTCCTTCTTTTACTTATTTCAGGAATCTTTGCTTAATGTTTCGAGAATAGCGACTATCGAGAAAGGAGAAGGGCAAGAACCATCTGCTAAAGATATGGCTAATATTATAACCCTTATGAAAGAACAAAACTGCCATTTAATTGTTACTAATCCCCAACGTGAAACTGATAATATCTATGAAATTGCAAGAGAAACTAATTCTAAAATTGCAATATTAACACCCTTATTAAATGTAGATGTTAAATGGAATAGTGATGATGTTACTATTGAGAACTATACCCAGATGATCGAATTTGATATATGGGCTTTAGCACATCCGCTAGACCCTCCCCCTATTTTAGACTTATGGTTAATAGTTTTAATAATAGGAATTTCTGTAGCAATAATTTTTATTATAGGAATAATATTAAGAAGGAGAAGATAATGGATCCAATTATTAGTTTAAGAGATATTAGAGTAGGTTATCAAAATACCATCGCACTTAATAATATTAATTTAGATATTTATCAAGGTGAATATATTGGAATTTTTGGTCCAAATGGTTCGGGTAAAACTTCTTTACTAAGTACAATATTAGGTTTGAAAAAGCCAATTAAAGGTACGGTGAAATTATTTAACTCAGATAATTTAAAAAAAATGAGGGTAAATATTGGTTATGTGCCTCAAAATCCAAAAGCTAAAAAAACTTTTCCTGCCTCAGTTTTAGAGGTTGTTGAAATGGGATTATATGGGAAAATTGGATTTTTAAAACCTTTAAGAATTGAAGATAAAAAGCAAGCTGAGAAAGCGCTACATGATGTTCACATGGGAAAATTTAAAAGTCGACCAATTGGGCATTTATCTGGTGGAGAATTGCAAAAAGTTATGGTAGCACGAGCCTTAGTGTCTGAACCTAAAGTAATACTTTTAGATGAACCAACTAGCGCTTTGGATTTTTTAATGGTGAAAGAGTTGATGGAATTACTTACTGAATTAAATGAAAAATTCAATATTACTATTATAGTTATAAACCATCATTTAGATTTATTAACTCCATATTGTTCAAGACTATTGTTAATGAATGGTACTATTGTATTTGATGGCAATCCAAATGATAAAAGGGTAAAAGAAATAATAGATGAAATATTTATAAAACATCAATAAAGATAAGGATTTTAAATTATAAAATCATGATGGATTTGGATTATAAAGTAATTAAGCTTATATATCGTTCAGAAGAACCCATAAAAATTAGTTATCTTTCAAAAAAAATGCTAATCCCTCACTCAACGTTAGGTAGTTGTATTAAGAGACTAAAAAACAAAGGTTATGTTAATTACGAAGCTTATCATGAAGTCAAGTTAACATCTAAAGGGAGCAATTTGGCAAAAGAATTAATTAGGCACGCAAGACTCATGGAAATGCTATTACATTACGAATTAGGTGTAAAACTAGAACTTGCACATAGAGAAAGCGAAGAGTTAAATCTACTTTTCTCGTGTGAAACTATAAATAAAATTTGTAAGAAGTACGGACATCCCAAAAAGTGCCCTTGCGGGGAAGAGATCTTAAGTTCAAGTCATTGTATATGTGAAACTGAGATGAGAAATAAAGGTTAGAAATAATATTTCGTTTGAAGGTTTAAGGCTTAAAAGGGCTATCATGAATCACTTTATCAATTGCTAAATATCTAAAAAAAACCAAAAATGCTATTAAAATAAAAGATTATAAAAACAGCGATAATAATGAATATAATAGCCATTATAATGGAGGTTGTATGAACTTACATACTATATTCGCCAATTAGTGATGTTTTTATCCAAGGTTTTCAAGAATTCAATAGCTCTCTATTGCTTAGTTATGTTTCCGTTAATAGTTTTTTTTGTAGAAATTTTCTTTCGAATTATTTAGTAAAAATAGATACTCTTCATATTTTAAAATTCATTTTATTTGATAATCATTAAAAAATTCAATAACAAAATGAAAAATCCAGATATTATCAGTTTGGGAGAATTACTAGTAGAGATAATGAGGACAGAAATAGATGTTCCTCATGAATCCTCTGCGGAGCTATATCGCGGGCCATTTCCTAGTGGTGCTC